>CAYWBX010000301.1:0-5039 GCA_964456015.1 uncultured Hyphomicrobiaceae bacterium
GGCGGGGAACTTCGGCGGCGGCCATTTCATCAACAAGGCCGGCTACGACGTCGGCGCGCTGATCCGCGCCATCCGGGACTTTCGCAGTGCCTTTTCCGTGGAGGTGATCCTCGAGCCCGGAGCCGGCATCGTCGTCGATGCCGGCTATCTGGTCGCCACGGTGATCGGGCTCCACCGCAACGAGAAGGACATCGCAATCCTCGACACCTCGGCGAGCTGCCACATGCCGGACGTGCTCGAGGTCCCTTACACGCCAGGCATCCTGGGAGCGGCGGAGCCCGGCGTCCACCCCCACACCTATATTCTGGGGGGCAAGACCTGCATGACCGGCGACGTCATCGGCGAGTACGCGTTCCCGGAGCCGCTTGCCCTCGGCAACCGCATCGTCTTCACCGACATGATGCAGTACAGCTTTGTGAAAAGCACCGTCTTCAATGGTACGCCGCGTCCCGATCTCGCGATTCTCGAGGAGAGCGGCCATTATCGCGTGATCAAGAGCTTCGGCTATGAGGATTACCGAACCCTGCTCGGATGAGACGCTCGAGCACGTACCCCCGTTCGGAAGGATCGGTCAGTCTCGCCTACCCGCTACCGTAGCGTCCCTTGAGTTCCTCCGCCCTTGTCCGCGTCTTGCCGATTTTGCAGGCAAGGCTCGCCGTTCCCATGCCGGTCCCTTGAAACCACTCCCACCCGACCGGCTCACCGCAGTCCTGATCGCGAAATGCGCTCCAATTCTGCTGCGCGAGACGGAGCGCCCGCTCCCACTGGCGCCGCTGGCCGGCGGAAAGATGGTCGGCCGACCGGATATGCGCGATTGCCTGGCGATAGATCGCGTTGAGCTCGGCATCCGCCCGCGTGAGTTCCTTGGCGGCGCACGCTACGATCTCGGGCGTCGACACGGCCTTGGCGCAGTCGGCCTCAGACGGCTCGCTCGCCCCTGGCGACGGCCCTAGGACAACAACAAGCGAGAGCATGCAAAGGCGCATCCGCAAGCGCGAAGCGTGTGACATCGACGATTTCCCTGGTGGCGCCGCGGTCGCCGCGACGGTAGCCTTGACTGCAGTATGATCCGAACCGGACCGCAACCGCACGGCCTGAGGCCGGCGGGATCCGGAAAATCACGGCAGGGGAGAGCAAGACAATGGTAGGCCGTCTTCAGGGGAAGACCGCGTTCTGCACCGCGTCGGGCGCCGGCATCGGCCGCGCCACGGCCCTCGCCTTCGCACGCGAGGGCGCCCGGGTCATCGCCACCGATCTCGACGCGGCAAAGCTCGCCGGCCTCAAGGAAGCCGGCGTCGCCGAGTGCCTTCAGCTCGACCTTCTTTCGACCGATGCCGTCATGGCCATGGGCGCCCGCTTCGGCGCCGTCGACATCCTGTTCAACTGCGGCGGCTTCGTGCATCACGGCGATGCGCTCAATTGCTCTGAGAAGGACTGGGACTTCTCCTTCGACCTGAACGTCAAGTCGATGCACAGAGGAATTCAGGCGTTCCTGCCCGCCATGGTCGCCCGCGGCAAAGGCTCGATCATCAACATGGCCTCGGCTGCCGGGCCGTCGAAGGCCGTCGCCAACCGCTATGTCTACACGGCGACCAAGGCCGCCGTCGTCGGCCTCACCAAGGCCGTCGCCTTCGACTTCATCAGGAAGGGCATCCGCTGCAACTGCATCTGCCCCGGCACCATCCAGTCGCCATCACTTGACGAGCGCATCGCCGCGCTCGGCCGCGAGGTCGGCGGCTCCGAGAAAGCCCGCCAGATGTTCATCGACCGCCAGCCGATGGGCCGGCTCGGAACGCCCGAGGAGGTCGCGAGTATCGCCGTCTACCTTGCTTCCGACGAAAGCGCCTTCACGACGGGCCAATCCTTCTTCGTCGACGGAGGCTTTACCCTGTGACGATCTATCTGCACGAGTCCCAGATCCCGCGCGAGACGGACCCCGAGACCGGGCTGCCGATCGGCCCGCGGCTCGCCGATCCGAGCCCCGCCCGCCTCCCGGAGCGTGTCGTTCTCGAGGGCCGCACCTGTCGCCTCGAGCCACTCCACCTACGCCATCGGGACGACCTCTTTCGCGCCTCGAGCCCGCCCGACGCGCTCCGCCGTTTCCGCTATCTGGCGGACGCCCCACCTGCCTCCGCCAGCGAGATGGAACAATGGATCGCCAAGGCGGCTGCAAGTCCCGATCCGATGTATTGGGCCGTCATCGACAAACGGACTGGCCGCTGCGAGGGGCGGCAGAGCTTGATGCGCATCACGCCGGCCCATCGCGTCATCGAGATCGGCAACATCTACTGGGGCCCGGCGATCTCCCGGACACCCGTTGCGACCGAGGCGAACTATTTGTTCGCCAAATACGTTTTCGACGAGCTCGGCTATCGGCGCTACGAATGGAAGTGCGATGCACTGAACGCACCGTCGCGGCGCGCCGCCGAACGCTTCGGCTTTACCTACGAGGGCACGTTCCGTCGCGCCATCATCAACAAGGGCCGCTCCCGCGACACCACCTGGTTCGCCATGATCGACGAGGAATGGCCGCGCTTGAAGATCGCATATGAGCGGTGGCTCGCGCCCGGAAACTTCGATACCGCTGGTCGGCAGATCGCCGGGCTCGGGGCGCTGACCGCAGAAGCTCTCGGCCGCACTCCGTGACCGGACTTCAGGCGCGCTGTCGCGCGGCGCGCTCCTGATAATGTCGCAGCAGCCACACGCGCACGGCGCTCGACAGACCGCTGTTGCCGCGGTCGCGGTCGATGCTCTGGACGAGCTTGGCGACCGAAACCCGCTGTTCACGGGCGACCGCTTTGAGGGATTCCCAGAAGGCTTGCTCGAGTGAGATCGACGTGCGATGGCCGTCGATCGTGAACGATCGCTTGATCGGGCGGGACATGGCAGGCAGGCGCGGCGTTTCCGAAGTATCGCGGATCAGTCGTCCTCGTGCGTCGGGGGACGTTCCCTGATCTTGGCATCGAGCCGCGACATCTCCAGGATTTTGTTGGCGTCTTCATGGCGCCTCTCTGCTTTGGTGCGGCCGAAACGCGCCCGATTCTCGGCAGCCCTCCGCTCGGCCTCGATACGCGCCCGGCGCTTGCGTGCCTCGCGCAGATTGATGACGTCGCCAGACATGATGCAGTCCTCCTCGCCAGCCGGCCGCGCCCCTTTTTCCCAGCGTCGGGTCCCGGCTACAGCAATGCTGCGGCGCCGAGCCCGGCGAGCATCAGAACATTGAGCAGCGTCGACACATTGACGTCGCCCGGCCTGCGCCGTTGGACGACCTGCACTTTCTCCCGCTTGCACCCTGTTCCGGAGGCTCCGCCGCCTTCGCGAACCCGCGCCCATCCGAGAACCCGCCGCACGAGCCCGCCAACCCGCACAAGCAGTTCGCCCGGGGCCCGCCGCCATCCGTACTTGTAGCTGAAAATCAGCACCGCGACGATTCCGATCTGTGCGAGCGTCGCTATCCAGCCGCTAATCAGAAACCACACGAGGCTGAAGACAAGCGCCAGAAGGCCGCTCGTGAACCACCAGAGCCAGCCGATGATTTCCATCTGCCGTCACTCCGATCCGGCGCCCTGCAACCGCTGCCACTGGGCGCTTCGACACCTGAAACAATGACCTGAAATTGACTCAACCTCGGTCAGAGAAAGGTCGCAGGAATTTGACCGAGCAGGATCTGGCCGACCGCCTCGAAATGCACGCTGCGCGACTGAATTTGCTGCGAGAGCGTATGAATGTCGCGAAAACGCCGCTCAAAGGGGCTGCCCGCGACAATGGCATCGATGCCTGCCGCCTTGTAGACGGTATCGGCCACCTCGATGCCCGCCTGGATCGCATTCGCCGAGGCGAGCCGCACCCGCGCACGGTCCCGGATGTCGATCACACCCGTCTCGCCGGCTCGACCATAGACATCGGCAAGCGTCTCGGTGATATAGGCGCTGGCCGAGCCAAGACGCGCCTCGGCGCGCCCGACCTCGCCCTGCACCGAAGGCATGTCGGCGAGCCGCGGGAGACCCCGCGGGGACTTTCTCGCGCCGAGATCGAGGAACGCCTCGAGCATGGCCCGGGCAGTGCCGACGGCCACGCCCGCGACGCCAACCGCATAGAGGCCCTGCATGGTGAAGGCATAGAGCGCCCCCGGCACGACGCGAACCTCCGGCTCTTCGCGCGTTGTCGTGTACGACTCCGGCACGAAAAGCTCCTGAACCTCATAGCTGTCGGATGCCGTGCCTCTGAGCCCGATGGTGTTCCAGGTGTCGATCAGGCGGGCCTTGTCCGCGGGAAAGAGCAGCGTGCGCACGGCCGGCCGGCCATACCGGTTCTGCCGCAAACGTCCGTCCTGCTCCTCGACCTGGGCGTGAATGCCCATCCACGTCGCCTGCCGGCAGCCGCTCGCAAAATCCCACCGACCGGAAACGCGGTACCCGCCGTCGACGGCCCGCGCCCGGCAGTCATTGGGCGGTCCCCAGGCCACCAGCGCGCGCGCCGGTAAGAAAATCTGACGTGCGGCCTCGGGCTCAAGAAACGCGGCGATGAGCGCGGCGCTGTTGGCGACGAAGACGTTCCAACCGACTGAAGCATCGTGTCGCGAGATCTCCGCCACGGCGCGGAAGTAGGTCGCAGGATCGACCTCGTCGCCACCGTAGAGGCGCGGAAGGAGCATCCGCAGAAGCCGCGCGGCATGAAGCTCCGAGAGCAGCGGCTCCGGAATGCGTCGCGTCGCCTCGATCTCATCCGCTGCGCGCGCTACGGAGCGGCCGATGGCGCGCGCGCGACCCACGGGATCGGCGACCGCCGAGAGCGTCTCGGCCCGTTTCCGCCCCTCCCCTCGTCCGCCGACCGCCATGTTGCGGCTCCAATCGCGCATCCGCCCTCTAGCGGGTCGCAGGCAGCGACCAGCTGAGCTCTTCATAACCGGCCGCAAAGACGCGATTGGACTGCGCCGGATTTCGGTTAACGAACGGCCGGCCGTAGAGGGGATGCCGCAAGCTTCGCACCTCATGCTCGATGGTGAACACGACACGGCCCGTCTCGAGATCGACGATATC
>CAYWBX010000302.1:0-5036 GCA_964456015.1 uncultured Hyphomicrobiaceae bacterium
TGTGGCCCGAAGGTATGCCACACTTGAAGAAGGGCGAAGCACTCCAGGGAGCGCGGCACATGAAAGTTGGATTCATCGGTCTTGGCATGATGGGCGCGAGCATGGCGTCCAACCTGCAGAAGTCGGGCTACAAGCTCGTCGTGCATGACCTTCAGCGGCAGGCCGCCTCGCAGCATCTTGCTGCCGGCGCCACCTGGGCGGACACCCCGAGGGCCGTCGCCGAGCAGTCTGACGTGATCCTGACCTCGCTGCCGGGGCCGAAAGAGGTCGAGGCCGTCGTCATGGGTGCAGACGGAGTGGCCGCCGGAATGAAGCCCGGGGCCGCCATCTTCGATCTGACGACGAATGCGCCGTCCATGGTGCGCAAGCTCCATGCCGAGCTGCTGGCGAAAGGGCTCCATTTCCTTGACGCGCCGGTGAGCGGCGGACCGGCGGGCGCCAAATCGGGCAAGCTCGCCATCTGGGTCGGCGGCGACGAGGCGATCTTCAAGGCGCACAAAGCCGTCCTCGACGGCTTCAGCGACGCCGCGCGCTACATCGGACCGATCGGTGCGGGCTCGGTCGCCAAGCTCGTGCACAACTGCGCCGGCTACGCCGTGCAGGCGGCGCTCGCCGAGTGCATGACGCTCGGCGTCAAGGGAGGTGTCGAGCCCGCCGCCCTCTGGGAAGCGGTGCGGATGGGCGCGCTCGGCCGCCAGCGCACGTTCGACCGGCTCGCGGACCAGTACCTACAGAACTCCTATGAGCCGCCGGCATTCGCCTTGAAGCTTGCGTTCAAGGACATGACGCTGGCAACGGATTTGGGACGCGAGCTCGGCGTGCCGATGCGACTCGCCAACCTCGCCTATGCGGAGATGGTCGAGGGGATGAACCGTGGCTGGGCGCAGCGCGACTCGCGATCGCCGATGATCCTCCAGAACGAGCGGGCAGGCGTCAAAATCGAAGTTGATGCGAAGCGGCTGAAGGAGATTCTCGATCGCGATCCGCCCTACACTCCGCCGGCGAAGAAGGGCTAAGCCATGAGCGACGTACCGCGCGTGCAGCTGCGCGAGCGCGTCAAAGATCCGCCGGCCGAGGCGCTGGTCTCGGCCTACTACCGCCCGGCCGTCGCGAACAGCATCAGGTTCGTCTTTCATCCCGAGATGCGTGCGCACCTTGCCCACGGGCTGATGCTCGCCGAGCGAGGGATCGTGAATCCGGTGGATATCGCAAGGACGCTCCGCGTGATCCTCGAGCTCGATGCAGCCGGCCCCGCCGCGCTTGCCATCGACTTCACCCAAGAGGATCTCTATTCCTACGTCGAGCGGCACCTAGTGAACGTACTCGGACCGGACGTCGGCGGCCGCCTTCACACCGGGCGCAGCCGCAACGATCTCAATGTCACGACATGGCGCATGGCGCTGCGCGACCGATTGATCGGGTCCCTCCAGGATCTTTGCGCGCTCAGACGAACGCTGCTCGATCTCGCCGAGCGGCACGTCGAGACCGTCATGCCGGGCTATACCCACAGCCAGCATGCCCAGCCGATTTCGCTCGGCTACTATCTGCTTTCCGCCGGCGACATGCTGGCGCGGGATCACAGCCGCCTCGCGGCCGCGCTCTCCCGCTGCAATCTGTCGCCGCTCGGTGCCGGGGCGCTCACGACGACCGGGTTTCCCATCGACCGGGAGAGCGTGGCGCGCCGCCTCGGCTTCGCCGGCCTCGTCGAAAGCGCCTACGACGCCGTATCGGGGCGAGACGACGCGCACGAGGCGGCGGCCGCGCTCGCCATCCTGATGACGGGGATGAGCCGCCTCGCGACCGACCTGCAGGCGTGGAACACGGCGGAGTTTGGCTTCATCGAGCTCGCCGATGCGTATTCGAGCGTCTCGAGCATCATGCCGCAGAAAAAGAACCCTCAGGCCCTCGAGTACCTTAAATCGGCGACCGCGCAGGTAACCGGCGCGTTGACGGCGGTCCTGGCGGCAAGCAAGAACACCTCGTTCAGCGACGTCAATGACGGGGTGTCGTCGGTGAACGTGCCCGTGCTCGAGGCGGTCGAGCGAACGCGCTCTGCCGTCGCCGTACTGGAGGGCGTCCTCGCGACCATGACCGTCCGCCCGGAGACGATGGCGCAGTCGGCGGCAAACGGCTACGGGACCGCGACCGAGCTCGCGGATGTCATCGTCCGGGAAAGCGGCCTGTCGTTCCGGAAGGCGCACAACATCGTCGGGCGCGTGGTCCGCGAGGCGATCGCGGCGGGGCGCGCGGCCCCCGCCATCACCTCGGACGACATCGACGCGGCGAGCCGCGCCCTCTTCGGCATCGAACTCGCCGTCCCGCCGGATGCGGTGCGCCGGGCGCTCGATCCCAGGGAAAACCTGCGATCGCGGACCGTCCTCGGTGGGCCGGCGGCATCGGAAATGGCTCGCATGATCGGCGATCGTCGCCGGCGGCTGGCGGAGGATGCCGCGGATCTATCGTCCAAGGCCGCCGCAATCGAGACCGCCGGGCGCGAGCTCAGGGCGGCGGCCGAAAAACACATCGCGGCGTTCGCTCCGGCGTGATGATGCTCATGCGTTCTGCCGCTCGCGGACCATGACCCAGCATGGCCCGAGCAAGGCGTCGTCGTGGATGGCGCTCCAGCGGAAACCGATTGCCTCGCAGGCGCGTGCGGCGACTTCGCTGCGCACCGGAATGAGGACGGCGCAGGCCACCGCCAGCGAGGACTGAAACGTCTCGGCAACGAGCAGGTCCAGCGCCGTCTCTCCATAGCTGCGGCCGCGATGATCGTCCGATCCGATAAAGACGGCGCACAACCACGAGCCCACCGGCAATCCGACCGGAAAGGCCCCAAGCAACCCCGCGTCGATCGCCTGCGCATAGCCGACGGTCTCGCCGCCGACGACGATCATCCGGCAAAGCGCCGCCTCGCTCTCCCGCGCAAAGCGGATTTCGGCCTCGGCCACCGCGGCGCTCCCAAACCACCGCCGGACACCGGGACTGGCGATCCATCGGCGCAGGAGCAGGTCGTCGCCGCCGGCCAGGGGACGCAAGGCGACCGGCGTCTCACCGCTCCGCGCGCGTGCGCCCGGCCTGTCGCCGCCGCCGCTCAAGGCTAGCTGCACTTCGGTGCCGGCGCCTCGGCGATCCGCCGCCATTGGAAGGTCTGGCTCAGAAACTTGAGCCCCTTGTAGCCCTTCACCTGCAGTGCATCCGGCCCGCGCATCCGCAGCTCGACATCGAATGCCTCGCCCTGCTCGGGATCGTAGATCCAGCCGGCATCCCAGGAGCCGTCGCGCTGCGGGCGAACATCGCCAATGATCTGCAGGCCACAGATCGGCCGCGTGCGCTTGCTGCGATCCTCATTGAGGATGTCGCGCAGTGGATTGCCGGCCTTGTCGGTGGGCTCCTTGAGCCAGACAATGCGGCCGCAAAGCGCCCCGCCGCATTCGCTAATCTCCACCGCCCCACGCCCGGTATGATCGAGCCAAAGGCCCACAGCGGGCGGAGGGGTGGTCACCGTCGGCGTCGCCGGCGGAACGGACTGAGCGGCGGCCGCGAACGCGAGCGCCGAGGCGACCGCCGCCGCGCCGGAGAACGTGACCGTTCGCCGCGACAGATGCTTGAAATTGAACGATTGCATGATGGCACCGGTTTCACGATCGGACAGAACGTTCCGCCCCACTAATCGGGTAACTGGGGCGATCGCAAGGCAGGCCAGAGGATCAAATTTCCTAATTCCATGTCAGAGAGTTAGGCTCATGCCGTAGGCGCTGAACGGCCGCTGTGGCAAGGCGTAGGCACGGGCTTGAGGGAACGCCGGGTATCCGCAGGAACGGGCGCTCCCTGACGAGAGAAGCAGTCCCTCGGTCACCCGCACGGGGATTAACCAACCCGACTCCCGGGTTGGCCTATCACCACCCGACACCCTATATAGGGCTAACCTCTGACCGGAAAAGCCGAGCCGCCACAGTCATCGCGATTGCGCCGGGCCGAGTCCTTTTGCGTCAGCGTCAATCGGTCAAACGATGATCCTCATCCTCGCGTTCCGCAATCTCTTCCACGACCGCATCAGGCTGGTCGTGACGCTCATCGGCATTCTTTTCTCGATCGTGCTTGTTGCGGTTCAGCTCGGGCTTTACCTCGGCGCGCGCAAGATGATCGTCGGCATGATCGACCATGCCAACGCCGAATTGTGGATCACCGCCTACGGCACGAAAAGCTTCGAGGAGGCAGGGACGCTGTCGGGTCGGGAACGACATATCGCGCTTGCCGTGCCGGGCGTCGCCTCAGTGGCGCCGCTGGTGGCGTCGTTCGCAAGCTGGCTCAAGCCGCAGGGAGGCACGACGCTCGCCGTGATCGTCGGAACGGATCCGGCCGACGGTGGTCTCGCGCCCTGGAATGTCGTCGCCGGCGACGTGGCCAGCATCGCGGAGCCCGATGCGGTCGCCGTCGACCGCAGCTATCTCGACAACCTCGGGCTCAAAGGGATCGGCGACATCGCGCAGATCGAGACCAGTCGCGTCAGAGTTGCAGCCCTCACCGAAGGCATCAGGTCGTTCACGACCGCCCCCTACGTCTTCATGCCGATCGGTCGCGCACGCAACATTCTCCAGCTCGCTCAGGAGCAATCGACGTTCCTCCTCGTCAAGCTCGCCGATGGCGCCGACGTCGAGACCGTACGCCGCGATCTCGCAAAGCGGCTGCCGGTCGCCGAGATATTGACGCGAGAGGAGTTCCGCCAGCGCAGTCTCGATCACTGGCTGTTCGGCACGGGCGCGGGAGTGGCGCTGATCGGAGGCGCCCTGCTCGGCATCCTTGTTGGCACGGTCATCGTCGCACAGACGCTCTATGCAAGCACGAAGGACCATCTCGGCGAGTTCGCGACGCTGCGCGCACTCGGCTCGTCGGCGGGCTACATCCACTCGGTCATCCTGGTGCAGGCGGCACTGTCGGCCGCGCTCGGCTACGGGCTCGGCATGTCGATCGCGCTCGTCATCATCCAGCTCAGCGAGAAGAGTCCGCTACCCATCGTCATGACGCCGATGCTGGCG
>CAYWBX010000303.1:0-5018 GCA_964456015.1 uncultured Hyphomicrobiaceae bacterium
GCCGGCCACCACGCCGAGGTCATGCGTCACCCAGATGATCGCCATGCCGAGCTCCTCGCGCAGGTTGCGCATCAGGTCGAGGATCTGGGCCTGGATGGTGACGTCGAGCGCCGTCGTCGGCTCGTCGGCAATGAGAAGCTTGGGATTGCACGCGAGCGCCATGGCGATCATCACGCGCTGGCGCATGCCGCCCGAGAACTGGTGCGGATAGTCCCCGACCCGGCGCGGCGCGTTCGGGATCTGCACGAGCCGCAGCATCTCGACGGTCTTCTCGAGCGCCTGCTTGCGGGAGAGCCCTTCATGACGCCGCAGCACCTCGGCGATCTGCTCGCCGACCGTGTAGACGGGGTTGAGCGAGGTCATCGGCTCCTGAAAGATGATCGCAATTTCCTTGGCGCGGATCTCGTCGAGCTCGCGCGACGTGAGGGGCACCAGATCGCGGCCCTGCCAAAGGATCTGCCCTTCGACGATGCGCCCCGGCGGCATGGCGATCAGCTTCAGGATCGACATGGCGGTCACGGTCTTGCCGCAACCCGACTCGCCCACTACCCCGACCGTCTCGCCGCGGCCGATCCGGATGCTCACGCCGTCGACGGCTTGCACCATGCCGTCGTCGGTCTGGAAATGCGTCTTGAGGTTGCGGATGTCGAGGAGCGGGGCGCTCGTCTCGAGAGGCTCGGTAGGCGATCGCTGCATCAAAGCACCCTGCGCGGATCGAGCGCATCGCGCAGCCCGTCACCGATGAAGTTGATGGCAAGGACGGTCAGGAAGATCGCGGCTCCCGGAAACAGCGCCCAATGGGGAGCGAAATCGAGGTTGTCTTTCGCATCGAAGAGGAGGCGTCCCCACGTCGGGATGTCGGGCGGGAAGCCGAGGCCCAAGAAGGACAGCGTCGATTCCGCGATGATGGCCAGCGCCACGTCGATGGTTGCCGCCACGATCACGGGACCAAGGGCATTGGGCAGGATGTGACGCACCACAAGACGCATGCGCGAGGCGCCCAGGGCACGCGCCGCCTCGACGAACTCCTTCTCGCGCAGCGACAGGAACTGGGCGCGAACGAGACGCGCCACCGGCATCCATCTGAGGCCGCCGATGACCAGAACGATCAGGATGAAGATGCCGCCTTCCGGGCCGAAGACCGATTTCAGCGCATCGCGGAAGAGGTAGATGACAAGCAGCAGCAGCGGCAATTGCGGCAGCGAAAGAAAAAGATCCGTGAGCCACATCAGCGCCGTGCCGACCCAGCCGCGCGACATGCCGGCGACGGCGCCGATGATGGTGCCGACGATGATGGCGACCAGCATGGCGGCAAGCCCAACGGCAAGCGAGATGCGGCCGCCGTAGAGCATCCTCGCCAGCAGATCCTGGCCGAGATCGTCGGTGCCGAGCGGGTGCTTTGCGGACGGGCCCTGCAGCTTGGCGCTGAAGTCGATCTCGTTGATCGGGACCGTCCAGAAGAACGGGCCGATCAGGATCGCCGCTACGAGCACTCCGAGAATCGTGGCGCCTACGACCGCGAGCTTGTGGCGGCGGAACTTCCGCCACGCCTCTCGCGCGGGCGAGCGGACCGGAGCCGATGGCCGCTGCGGCGCCTGGCCGGCGGAGCCTCTCCCGGCAGACGGCGCTGCCGGCTTAGCTGTAGCTGATGCGGGGGTCGAGCCAGCCATAGAGGATGTCCGCGATCAAGTTGAAGAGGACAACGAGACAGGCGAAGACGAAGGTAACCGCCATGACGACAGGCGTGTCGTTGGCGAGGATGGAGCTGATGAGCAGCGAGCCGATCCCGGGAATCCGGAAGATCTGCTCGGTCACGATGGCGCCGCCGAAAATTCCGGGCATCTGCAGGGCGAGCAACGTCACGACCGGGATGAGCGCGTTCCGCACCACATGCTTGACGATGACGACCTTCTCGCCAAGTCCCTTCGAGCGGGCCGTGGTCACGTAGTCGAGCCGGATGACGTCGAGAACGGACGAGCGGACATAGCGCGTCAGCGAGCCGCCAAGGGCGAGACCCAGAACCATGATTGGCATGATCGACTGCTTGAACTGCTCGACGATCCAGTTCCAGCCCGTCGCCTGCAGGTCGGCGCGATAGACGAAGGGGAGCCAGTCGAGCCAGATGCTGAAGATGAGGATCAGCACGAGCCCGGTGAAGAAGGTCGGCAGCGAGAAGCCGATGAAGGCGAACGTCGTCGCGATCTGGTCGAAGACCGAGTAGGGCCGGGTCGCCGCATAGACCCCGACCGGGATCGCCACCAACAGGGCCACGATCTGCGCCATGCCGATGACGAAAAGCGTCGTCGGCAGCCGCTGCAGAATGAGCGTGTCCACGTTGACGCGCGAGACGAAGGAGAAGCCCCAGTCGCCCCGCGCCATCGCATTGATCCAGTGCCAATACCGGAGCCAGACCGGGTCATCGAGGCCGAACTTCGCCCTGAGCGCGGCCCGAACCTCAGCCGGCACGTTCGGATTCGTCGCCAGCTCTTCGAAAGGATCGCCCGGCGCCAGCGCCAGGACCGTGAACAGCACGACACTGATGCCGAGCAGACTCGGTATGGCAATGAGCAGGCGGCGGATGATGTATTGCGTCATGAGCGTGCGATTCGATCAGACTCTCTGTCCCAAATCGTCACTGTGCCGGCGATGTCGCCACTCGGAGCGCCCCGGGCTCTCCACTTCTGGCTCGGGCGCGAGAACGCTCAAAGGACGCAACCTAGTCTCACATTGCGGTCCGCCGGGGTCACGCGGCGGGGCGGTCCGCCCCGCCGTCCCTCAGCGCGCAAAGCGCATCACAGTGCCCAGTCTCACGCCTCCTTATACCAGTCGGCAATGAAGGCCGTCGTGTTGTCCCAGCCCGACAATCGCGGCCGCAAAGCATTGCTCGACCCACCCACGAGCGGCCGCGCGACAACCGGGATGACGACGATGTCGTTGACGACAAGATCGTTCATCTTGATGAACATCGCTGCGCGCTTGATCGGATCGAGTTCGCCTTTCGCTGCTTCATAGGTCGCATCGTATTCGGCGTTGCTCCAGCGCGTGATGTTGCGGCCTTGCCACTTGTTTTCCTTGGTCGCGCGCTCGGCGGTCGTGAACTGGTTCATGAACAGCTCCGGATCGGGCTGCGTCATGGTCGTCGTGTACATCTGGATGTCGGTATAAAACTTCGTGTAGGTGTCCGGATTGGCGACGTCCGACGAGAAGTAGACCGACGCGGTGACCGACTTGAGCTCGATGTCGATTCCCGCCTTCTGCGCGGCCTGCTTGACGATCTGCTGGTTCTTCTGACGCGGCGCGTTGATCGACGTCTGGTAGACGAACTTCAGTTTCTTGCCGTCCTTCTCGCGGATGCCGTCGGCGCCCTTCTTCCAGCCGGCGTCCTCGAGAATCTTCGCCGCCTTGTCGATGTTGAACTCGAAGCTCGTGTTCTTGGACCGGACCGCCGGCGGGTTGTTGAGGAAGTTCGCGGTCGCGATGCCGGTGCGGCCGTAGATGTGGTCCTGCACCGACTTTCGATCGACGAGCAGCGCCAGCGCCTGCCGCACGGCCTTGTCCGAAAGGATCGGATGCTTGGTCTTGAGACTCGAGCGTTCTCCGTCGACCTCGGTCCAGGGATCGGTGAAGTTGATCTGAATGTGCTCGATGTTGCCGGTCTCGAGGATGTTAACTCTGCCCTTTCCGCCTTGCTCGAGGCGCTTCAAGACTTCGTCCTCGACCTGCAGGTTCCAGGCGTAGTCGTACTCTCCGGTCTGGATGACGGCGCGTGCCGCCGAGACGGCATCGCCGCCGCCCTTCATCTCGACGGCATCGAAATAGGGCCGGTTCGGCTGATGGTAGTTGGGGTTGGCCTTCCCCTTCACCATGTCACCGGGCTTGAAATCCTCGAACACGTAGGGGCCGGTTCCGACCGGCTTCAGGTTGGCCGGCGCCTCGCGCGACTTGGCGCCCTTGAACTCGGCAAAGAGATGCTTCGGGATCAGCATGCCGCGCGTGCCGACGAACGGATCGGCCCAGAACGGCGTCGGCTTGTTGAAGATCACGCGGACGGAATGCTCGTCGATCTTCTCGACCTTGCAGTCCTTGTAGCTGCCGATTGTTACGGCGGAGGTCGCCGGGTCGCTGGCATACTCCCAGTTGAACACGAGGTCGTCGGCGGTGAGCGGTTTGCCGTCGTGCCACTTGACGTCCCGCTTGATCTTCCAGACCACGCTCTTGCCGTCCGCCGACAACCCGCCGTTCTGCCGCGACGGAATCTCGGCCGCCAGAATGGGCACCAGGTTGCCTTCGCCATCCCAGGCGGCGAGCGGTTCATAGAAAAGGCGCGCGCCGTCCTGATCCTTGGTGCCGACCGCGAAGTGCGGATTGAGCAGCGTCGTGCCTTGCCACCACAGCAGCTTGAGCGTTCCGCCGCCGCCGCGCTTGGTCGGCTTGTAGTTGAACGCGGTCTGCGCGGTTGCTACGCCGCCGATGGCAAGAAGCTGAGTGGCCATAGGGGCCGTGACGCCGAAGGCGGCGAGCTTGCGCATGAAGGAGCGCCGCGAAAGACGTCCGTCCTTTACGTCACCGATCATGCGGCGAAGGTCGTTGTGATCCATTGCCAGTCCTCCCTGAACCCTGACGCATCCAGCTGCGTCGATGCCCGCCTTCCCTGTCCGGTGGACACGAGCCCGTGCGCCCGGTGGGACATTCCGCCATCGCCGAGGCGCAGCATCGGCTCGACAACGTGCGCGCCGGCCCTCGGGCGGCGCGCACCCGGCTGCAGCATCAACTTTGCGGCCGCGCGCATAAAATCAACTCTACCATCCTCCGCGGGCATAAGAACAGCCGCGGATTGTCCGGTCAACGGAATCCGGGAGCGCCGGATGCGCAATCCGTGATCGTGGTGCTCGAACTCCGCGCAGTCGGTCGCATCGGGGCCGGGTCTTGCGAGCGAGGGGTTAATGTGGAGGCTCGGCAGGGGAAGGACGACCTTGCAGTCACGCTTTGGGACCGAGCCGGCCGGATCCCAAAGCCGG
>CAYWBX010000304.1:0-5008 GCA_964456015.1 uncultured Hyphomicrobiaceae bacterium
GCGCCGGGGCGCGCCTCGAGCATGAAGGCGAAGTCCTCGCCACCGAGCGTCGGCGGCATGTCGTCGTCCACGGCTTCGGCTCCGGCGATCTCGCGGGCCACGCTCGCCGCGAATTTCGTCTGCTCGGGATGGTTCACCGTGACCGGGTAGCCCTCGGAATAGATGAGCTTCACGGACGCACCGTGCGCGGCCCCGAGCCCCTCGCAGATCGCCCGCATCCGCGCCTTCACGTGCTCGCGCACGTCTTCCTTCAAGGTTCGCACCGTGCCGCCGAGGCGCGCGGTCTGCGGAATGACGTTCGAGGCGTCACCGGCATGAAACATGGTGAGCGAGACGACGGCGGATTCAACCGGATTGACGTTGCGCGCGACGATCGACTGGAAGGCCTGCTGGAGCTGGCAGCCGATGTTCACGGGATCGACGCCAAGGTGTGGTTTGGCGGCGTGCGATCCGAGCCCCTCGATCTCGATCTCAAAGCGGTCGGAGGCGGCAAGCAGCGGCCCCGGGCGAAGCGCGAAGTGGCCGACGGGCACGCCCGGCGCATTGTGCATCCCGTAAACCTCGTCGATCCTCCAGCGCTCCATCAGGCCGTCGTTGACCATCTCGCGACCGCCCGCGCCGCCTTCTTCGGCCGGCTGGAAGATCACCACCGCGGTGCCGTCGAAGTTGCGCGTCTCGCACAGGTACTTGGCGGCCCCGAGCAGCATCGCCGTGTGGCCGTCGTGGCCGCAGGCGTGCATCTTGCCGGGCGTCTTCGAGGCGTAGGGCAGGCCGGTTGCCTCCTGGATCGGCAGCGCATCCATGTCGGCCCGCAGTCCGAGCACGCGGACCCGGGCACCTGCGCTCGCGCTGCCGCGTCCCTTGATGACGCCGACGACACCCGTGCGGCCGATGCCGGTTGCGACCTCGTCGCACCCGAATTCGCGTAGTTTCTCGGCCACGATGGCGGCGGTGCGATGCACATCGTAGAGAAGTTCGGGGTTGGCGTGGAAGTCCTGGCGCCAGACCGCGATCTCGTCCTTCATCGCGGCTATGCGGTTGTTGATCGGCATCCGGCGCCCTCCCGAGGTCTGATGTGCACTCCCGGGCGATTAAGTGACGACGGAACCTGGAACGGTCAACCGGCAAGTCCGCGGCCAGGTGGCTCAAGGTCCGCCGCCGTCATCGCCAAGCCACGACAGCGCCCCTTGCCCCGCGGCCCGACCGGTCGCGAAGCAGGCTTGCAAGAGATAGCCGCCGGTCGGCGCCTCCCAGTCGAGCATTTCGCCCGCAACGAAGACGCCCGGGCGTCGCTTCAGCATGAGCCGGTCGCTGACTTCCGGCCAGGCGACGCCGCCGGCCGTCGAGATCGCCTGCACGAGGGAGGAAAGGCCCGTCACCCGGAGCGGCACGTCCTTGATGAGGCGCGCGAGCCCCGCGCGATCCTCAGGAAGCCGCCCGCGACCCGGCGCGAGGAGCAGACTGATCCCCGCAGGCGAGAGCCGCAACGTCTTGCGCAGCCAACTCGTCGCCGACTGCCTTCCGCGCGGACGCGCCAGGCGGGCTGCGACCTCGGCGACCGACATGTCGGGACGCAGATCGACGTGTAGCGTGGCCTCACCTGTCGCCGCGAGCGTCTCGCGCAACGGCCGTGACAGGGCGTAGACCGCGCCGCCCTCGAGCCCCACGGCGGTGACCACGGCCTCTCCGCGCACCGTGACCCCGCCGGCGGAAAGCGCGATGCGTTTGAGCGGCGCTCCGGCGTGTCGCGAGCAGAGGCGCTCGCACCCGTCGATCCCCACACCGACGTTGGCCGCGGCAAGCGGCGTGACGTCGACGCCCCATCCGCGCACCATATCGACCCAGCCGCCGTCCGAGCCGAGCCGCGGCCAGCTCGCACCGCCGAGCGCCAACACGACGGCCTTGGCTGTGAGCGTCGCCTCGCGCCCGTCGCGCAAGCCAAACCGGCACGTCAGATCAGAGTCGACGTCGAGCAGCCGATGCCCGGTCAGAAAGCTCACCCCGCGTTCGCCAAGGCGCCGAAGCCAGGCGCGCAGGAGCGGCGACGCTTTCATCGCCGTCGGAAAGATGCGCCCGCTGGAGCCGACGAACGTCGTTTGCCCAAGCGCTTCGACGAAGCGGACGAGCGCCGCGGGCGGGAAATCGCGGACGATCGGCTCGAGGCAGGCTTGCCTTGCGCCGTAGCGCGCGAGAAACGCCTCGAGCGGCTCGCTGTGCGTGAGGTTGAGCCCTCCGCGGCCCGCCATCAGCAGCTTGCGACCTGGACTCGGCATGCGGTCGATGACGACCACGTGCCGTCCACCGGCCGAGACGACGTCCGCCGCCATCAGGCCGGCAGGACCGGAGCCGACGACGACGACGTCACACGTCACGCGCAAGCCCCGGCTTTCGCACCCACGTCACCATGTGCCGGTGTTCGGCATCGAGGCCCAGGGCTCGGCCTTGGGCTTCGCCTCACCTTTCTGGAGGAGCTCGATCGAAATGTTGTCCGGCGAACGGATGAAGGCCATGCGGCCATCGCGGGGCGGCCGGTTGATGGTGACGCCGGCCTTCATCAGCCGGTCGCACAGAGCGTAGATGTCGTCGACCTCATAGGCGAGATGTCCGAAATTTCGCCCCCCCGTGTAGGTCTCGGGGTCCCAGTTGTAGGTGAGTTCGATAAGCGGTGCGCGGTTCGCCTTGCCGGAGGCCTCGTCATCGGGGGCGGCGAGAAAAACCAGCGTGTAGCGGCCGGCCTCATTGGTCACACGCCGCACCTCTCTGAGGCCCAGCTTGTTGCAGTAGAAATCAAGACTTTGCTCCAGGTTCGTAACCCGGACCATCGTGTGCAGATAGCGCATGAACGCCTCCCTCGGTGCAGGAAAGTCCGCTGACCATTTCGCACCGCGCCGATCGGCAGCCAACAACTTTCGGTCGCCAGCGACACCCTGGCCGGCCTGCGAGTGCCCGGGAGCATACCCCGAACCGTCCGGGACGCGCACCCTGAACGCAAGAATTGGACAGCGTGCATTTACGCCGCGCCTCAACAACCGGTGAGCGCCCTGAACGACCTGTGGATGACTTAAGCATAACGCCGTTCAAGCAACACTCGACGGCCACCGTCCAAAGCCCGAAAACCCGCGAATCAGTGAGCGTTAAAAACCCCTTTCGATGCAGAAAAATTAAGTTTCAAAGCTCTTCAACAACTCAAGTCGCACAGCCAAAATACCGCCACCGGCACGCCCGCGTCATTGAATCTTGGCCACCTATTTAATGAAATAAAATCAAACGATTATAGAGCTTTTTGAAGCATCCGGATCAGTGTTCGCGGCAGCCCTGTCGGCACGGGCGTCCGGCGGCCGTGGTTTGACTAGGATGAAGTCTTTTGCATATGTTCCGATCATCTTCGGGACGGTTGTCGAGGGAGGGGGCAAACACTCTCGGCGAGCACCGGGGAGGGGGGAAGCGGCACGGCGACTCGGCGCTGCGGATCTCAAAGTTAACATTGTGAAGTTAAGTGGGGTAATCGCGAGATGGGGGACACTCCAAAAGTCGCTCCGGATTTTTCGGGGCTTGCCGAGGCGCTGGCGGAGCCGCTGCGCCGCAGGGACGAGACGGGCGGGCTCGAAGTCTTCGAGATCGCCGGCGTGATCAAATGGTTTGACGCCTCGAAGGGATACGGTTTCATCGTCCCTGACAACGGCCTGCCGGATGTGCTACTGCACGTCACCTGCCTCAGGGCAGGGGGCTACCAGACGGCCTACGAGGGCGCCAGGGTCCACGCCCAGGTGCTCAAACGGCCCAAGGGGATGCAGGCCTTTCGCATCCTGAGCATGGATGAGAGCACGGCCATCCATCCCTCCCAGCTTCCGCAGCGCACCCACGTGGTGGTGGAGGCGGAAAGCGACTGGGAGCGAGCCATGGTGAAATGGTTCAATCGGGTGCGGGGCTTCGGCTTCCTGACCCGCGGGGAGGGGACACCTGACATCTTCGTCCACATGGAGACCTTGCGGCGGTACGGCTTCACCGAGCTGCGCCCGGGACAGATCGTCCAGGTCCGCTGGGGCATGGGCTCGAAGGGTTGCATGGCGGCGGATCTGCGGCCCGACGGTGCGCCCAGCAATCTCCCGTCGTCGCACTGAGCGGACGCCGCGACGTCTGCCGATCCCGATCGGTCTCAGCAGGGCTGCGCAGCGCGCGGCCCTGTTTCTTGTTCTGGCAGTGGCAATTTCTTGGGCGGCGGCGTCGGACGGCAAGGCGGACATGCGGCAGGACAGGCTTCAGATCGTCACTGCCTCGGGCACGCATACCTTCACCGTCGAGATCGCCGAGACACCGGCGCAGAAGGAGCGCGGATTGATGTTCCGGCGCACCCTGGCCGATGACGCGGGCATGCTCTTTCCCTACACGCCGCCGCAAGAAATCGCGATGTGGATGCGCAACACCTATATCTCGCTCGACATGGTTTTCATTCGCGCCGACGGGACCGTGCATCGGATCGAGAAAGGCACGCAGCCATTTTCCGAGCGTGTGATCGCATCCGGCGGCGATGTCCTCGCGGTGCTCGAGATCCGCGCCGGGATTTCCGACAGGATCGGGCTGAAGCCTGGCGATCGGGTCGTGCACCCGCTGTTCGGCGCACCGCAGAGATAGCGGCCGCACAAGCGGGCTGCCCGCATTCCCGCCGCCGTCCTGCGCCATCCCGGGACGGGTTTATCGCGGGTCCCTTCGCGATCTTGCCCGTCGCGATCCTCCCGGCGCTCCAAGCCGCTTTCCCGCCTGTCCGGCACCAGGGTCCTTCCCCGTCTCGGGGTAATGACGTGATTGTGTCCTGTCGCGAGAATCTGTCATTTGAGCATTGAACGATGTATATTTATATTCCGGATCGAACCGACTTGCAATGCGCCGGCTGCCTATCGCCGTCTTGCCGGTCCAACGGAACCCCGCGAATCCGGAGCCCCGACAATGTTCTGCACCAGGAAATCGAAGTCCTTGAGCGTCCGCGCCGCCCTCTTGGCAACGGTCGCGG
>CAYWBX010000305.1:0-4978 GCA_964456015.1 uncultured Hyphomicrobiaceae bacterium
CATGGCGAGAAAGCGGGGTTTCCTGCGGTCTCGGCCATGGGGAGTATGCCCGGGGGGAAAGGACGAAGACTTCATCTTTCGCTTTGTCGTACGAGTGCTGAAGCCCATGGCGTTGGAAGGGAGCGAAATGAAATGAACGCCTCCGAATTATCTCGCGTATACCAAGCGGTGCTTGCTCAAATGGCCGCTGAGAGCTACTTGGACGGCACTAGCCTCGTACAGCAGCCAGGTGGGCCAAGTCTCGTTCCGACGCGTCTCCAGAATGGCAATAATCATTATGCACATCGGCCGGCGCTTGGAACTGGCGGGACCCGAATGTCGCGAGCGCAAGTTGAAGAATTTCTCGGCGTCGAGTTCGATTCGGCTGGTCAGGTTTCTACTGTTAAGGAGCGCCTAGGCTTCGACATCATCGACCACCTCCCGAACCAATCGAGCGGTTTTTCGGCGACGCTGCTGAAGAACAAGTCGAACGGGGAGTACACGCTGGCGTTTCGCAGCACGGAGTTTCGCGACATCGAGAACGGCGGCGATGCGCAGCGCGACGCGATTCGCGGTGCAGCGGGCGACATCGCCTTCAACGGCATGGCCTACGCGCAGGTCTCCAGCATGGAGACGTACTGGAGGCAGTTGCTCGACGGCTCGCGCGAGCGGGGAGCGACGCCGGACGATCCGCTCGCGAGCGAGGTTGCGCGCCTGCGCGCGGATGAGGTCAAGAGCTTCCGCGAGTCGCTCGCGGGCGCTTCGGCGAGGATCAACGTCTCGGGCTATTCCCTCGGCGGGCATCTCGCCACGATGTTCTCCGTCTTGCACGGCGATCGCGTGTCGTCGCTGTACCTGTTCAACGCCTCGGGCGTCGGACGGATTCGTGACGGCGTGCCGGCGACGGCGTATCGCGATGCGCTGGAGAAGTACGAAGCGCTCATGCGCCCGGGAATGGAGGAGGCGGCGATAGCCGAGGCGCTCGCCTGGGCGCAGCGCGCGACGGCGGCGATCGGCGTGGGTGCGCGCGTGCGCATGGGGCTGGATCTTCCGGTGCTCGGTCGGATCTTCCTGCCCGAGCCTGTCGCGCAGGCGCTGCAGCGCAGCGCCGTGCCGTCGCTTCTGGAGCTCGGGTTTCTTTCCGCCGCCCTGGGTCCGATCATCGTCAAGGCGCGCGAGCAGATCGCCTCCGGGGTGCCGAGGGGCGCGGACCGCATCGCGGTCACGGCCAGTTCCGCGCTGCACTTTCTCGCCTCGCTGGTCGCCGCCGAGGCGCTGGAGGGCACGTACGCGCAGACGCTGGCGCGCGCCGGCGGTCGATCGTTTCCTTCGCTGCAGGAGACCGGCCTGATCGATGCGGGGGTGCGGATCTATCAGGTGTCGGGCCTCGCCGCCGGGGGCGCGCCGTCTGCTCCGGCGTTCCAGGACATGCGCGCGGCGACCGACTGGAACATCGTCGCGGATTCGGGCATACGCGCGGCGCCGGATTCGCAGCTGATCTCGGTCTACATCGAGAACCAGCCGACGGCGAGCGGCTGGCCGTTCGGCGATCGCGGCTGGGGTGATTTCGGCAACACGCACTCGATCACGCTCATCGCCGACTCGCTCGCGGTGACGCGCCTGCTGCAGAAGGCGCAGCCGAGTCTCGCTCAGGAGACGGCGGAGAGCATCATGCGGGCGGCGTCCAGCCTGCGCAAGGAGATGTACAGTTTCCTGCCCAGCCTCGCGCTCGCCGAGCACGACACCCTGGAGCGGGTGGTCGATGCGTTCGGGCGGCTGCTGTTCGGACGGCACGCGGTCGGTGCGATCGATTGGGCGGTGAATCTCGCCTCCGCCGACGGTGCCTCGGCCTACGGCGAGCTCGCGTTCAGGAACCCGTTCCACGAGCGCCTGCGGGCGATCGACAGCGCGCTCGACGCACAGGACCTGACGGGCAAGCTGCAGATCACGAGCTTGGCGGGTTGGCCGGCTTCGGATCTTGCCGCTCAAGCCGCCCTTGCCAGCGAGCGTGGCGCGGCGATGCGTTATGCGCTCAGGGAAGCGAACCCCTTCCTCGTCGAGGGCCCGGGGCTGTACGAGCGCGATGGCCGTGCGCCGAGCCTTGCGCTGTACGATCCGCTGAGCGGCAGCGGCGTCGTCACCAGCGCGTGGATCCAGGATCGTGCGGAGTTCCTCGCGCTCAAGCTGCGTCTGGGCTTCGCTGATCACGCCTACGAGGCCGGCGCCGAGTCGATCGGATACGTTGCGCTCGGCAGCGGCGAGCGCCGCTACGTACTGTCGGCGGCTCACGCGGGCGAGCTTCCGGGGCCCGATGTTGCGCTCAGCGCGCGCGGGCGCCTGCGCATCGAGAACACGCTGGAGGAGGCGGCGCGGCGCGGGACGGGGCGCAAGATCGTGTTCGGCAGCGACGGCGATGCTGCCGCCAACCCCGCGACGGTCGCGGGTGGCCTGGACACGATTCGTGGCGGTGCGGGCAACGACCGGCTCTACGGCGAGGGCGGCAACGATGTTCTCCTCGGCGGCAGAGGCGCCGACTCTGTCGAGGGCGGCCGCGGCGACGACACGCTCATCGGCCAGGCCGGTGCGGACACGCTCGCCGGCGGCCCGGGGTACGACCGCTACATCTGGAGCAGCGGCGACGGCGCCGACCGGATCGCGGACACGCGCGAGCCCGATCGGCGCATGCGCGGACAGATCGTGCTGCGTTCCGGCGCCTCGATGCTCGTGCCCCGGGTGTTCGAGCGCGACGCCGCGGCGCCGGTCGAGACGTGGCGCTCGCCCGATCGGCTGCTCACGCTCACGCGCACGCAGACTTGGACCCTGAGTTTTCCCGAGGGCGAGATCGATCTGGGCGCCGACCTGCGCGACGCTGACTTCGGCATCGCGCTCAAGGGCGCAGCGCTGGCGCGGGCGCCGACCGTCATCGGCGGCGTCGTTGCCGATACCGACGTCGTAGGGCCGAATCTGGGCAGCGCGATACTGCTGGGCGACTACGGGCACGACCGCCTGTTCGGCGAAGGCGTCGTCGCTCTGGAGGCGTTCCTGCTGGCGGCGGGCGGGCCGGGCGCACCGGGGCGAGGGCGCTGGCTGTCGGCCGGCCCCGGGGACGATCTGGGCATCGGCACCGCCGCGGCCGATGTGCTGATGGGCGGGGGCGGGGCGGACATTCTCGCCGCCGGCGCCGGCGATGACCTGATCAACGGCGACCTCGACGCCGCGCCGCTGCTCAACGGCGCGGAGCTCGGCTGGGACTACCGGCCGAATCCGAACGAGAGCTACGACACCGAGTTCTTCGCGCCCGGCTTCGCCACCGGCAGCACCAGCGTGCTCACCGAGCTGTACCGCGATCAGATCGCCGAGGCGGCCGACGTGATCTACGCCGGGGCGGGCGCCGACCGCATCTACGGGCGCGGCGGCGACGATCTCGTCTACGCAGATTCGGGTGACGACCTCGTCGTCGGCGGCGAAGGCGGCGACGTGCTCTTCGGCGCTGACGGTGATGATCGAATCACCGGCGAGAACCACGGCTATGCGGCGCGCGCGTTCGACGATCTCGGCAGCCGCATCCTCCTCTACCCGCAATACGTGCCGAGCTACGGCGACGACGTGATCGACGGCGGTGCCGGCGCCGACGAGTTGTCGGGCGAAGGCGGCAACGACGTGCTCTTCGGCGGCGCGGGCGATGACACGCTGTTCGGTGACATCGCCGGCTTGCCCGGCGCACTGCACGGCGCCGACGTGCTCGATGGCGGTGCGGGCAACGACGTGCTCGCGGGACAAGGCGCCGGGGACGTGCTCTTCGGCGGGGCGGGCAACGATCGGCTGGTCGGCGACAGCGAGGTCGAAGGCGCCTTTCACGGCGCCGACCTGCTCGAGGGCGAGGACGGCGAGGACACGCTGATCGGCGCGGGCGGCGCCGACGTGCTCCTGGGCGGCGACGGCGACGATACGCTGATCGGCGACGCCATCGATCTGGGCGCCGAGTGGCACGGCGCCGATACGCTCGAGGGCGGCGCCGGTGACGACCTGCTCTACGGGCTGGGCGGGGAGGATCAGCTCTTCGGCGGTGAGGGCGACGACCGGCTCAATGGCGACGATCCCGATGGCGCCGGCGCCGGCGCGGCCGATGTGCTCGACGGCGGCGCGGGAGACGACGTTCTGCGCGGTCAGGGCGGAGCCGACCGGCTGCAGGGCGCGGAGGGCGCGGACACGCTCGCGGGCGGGGAGGGCGCGGACACGCTCGCGGGGGGTCCGGGTCCGGACGTGCTCGACGGCGGTCCGGGCGACGACGTCTACGAACTCGCCGCTGGCGACGGCGCCGACCGCATCGCCGATGCATCCGGGTTGATCACGCTGTCGTTCGTCGATGGCGTGCAACCGAGCGGCCTGAGCGCGCACCGGGTGTTCGGCACCGGCGCGGGTGTCGCCCCGATCGAGGTCGAGTACGGGCCCGGGGACACGGTCACCCTGGAGGGGCTCGCCGACCTGGGGCGAGTGCGCGTTCGGGTCGGCGACGAGGTGCTCATCGGCGGCGCCGAGCTCGAGATGCTCACCCAGGCGGGGGCCGGGGCCACGACGGGCGGGGCCGGCTCGGAGATCCTCGCCGCGGAGCGTGCGCCGGCGAGCCTGTTCGCCTTCAACGGCGATGACCTCCTGATCGGATCCGAAGCGGCCGATCGGCTGCACGGCGGGGCGGGCGACGACCAGCTCCTCGGGCTCGGGGGCGACGACCACCTGGTCGGCGGCGAGGATGCCGACCGCTTCGATGGCGGCGGCGGCAACGACCGTATGGAAGGCGGTGCGGGCGACGACGTGTATGTCTTCGCCCCTGGCGCCGGCCGGGACAGCGCGATCGAGCTCGCGGGGCAGGGTGTCGATGCGATCGAGCTCGCCGAAGGCGTGCCGCTGGCCGCGGTACGACTGCGCCGCTCCGGCGAGGAGCTGGTCGTCGCCGAGCGCGGCGGCAGCGCGAGGCGGTTCGCACGCGACTGGTTCGCGC
>CAYWBX010000306.1:0-4975 GCA_964456015.1 uncultured Hyphomicrobiaceae bacterium
CCGCCACACTCATCTGTGAGTGATGTTCAATTGCAACTCGGCCGGAGGGTGAGGCACATCGGCTACACAGCCGACCTCTGCGAAGCGGGACTGGCGCCGACGGTGTGCTCGCTCCCCGCCTTCGCACCCCTGACGTCACATCCGCGTCAGCGGCACCGAACTGAGCAGTTTCGCAACCCGGCGATGAAATCGCGCAGAAAGGCCTGAGACGCGCAGAGCCGCACCCGCAAGGTAGCTCGCCTGAACAACTATCAGTGCCAAGACACCCCAGCCGGCGGCTTCGAGAACCTGCCAATCGCGGTGGATCGCCAGTGCGCCAACGGCGGCCGCAACACCGGCAGAAATGACAATCACTGCAATCACCCGACACCGCAGCCCGAGCGCCAAACCAAGAAAGGCGCTGGCCGCCAGCGCAAAGAGCATCGAGTTGTCTGCGACGTCCGCCATGAAGTATCAGCCGACAGCACCGCCGTTTCGCTACGCTTGCACGACACAGGCACCTTGAAGCCACGACCAAGGCGGCACCGTGGCCACCGCAGCCGGAAAGTTGACACGCTCCCTGGGGCGACGCCGGATCGCGAGCGGGCCTTGCACCATGTGCGCCACCCGAGTCCCGGACAAAAGCCTTGCCGAGCCGCCGGCGCAACCCGACAAGAGTACCGCGCACGCGAATCCTGGGGACAAGGCTCGCGGAGGCGCCGTAATGTTCCTTCTTAGAACATTTCGTGAGGCGCGTCTCGCGGCAGGGTTCAGCCGAGATGAAGCCTCTTTGACCCTTGTGCTGGCCGCCGAGCTGTCGCCGGAGGTGGAACGCCGGAATTTGCACGAAACTTGCGACACCCTGAGCGGCGCTGCCTGGCTGGCGCCGGGGCACAGGCACATCTTGTCTGGTGCGCCAGCGCCATTCGTGATGCGAATGCTCGGCATCAAGCCTCAAAGCGTCGGCGTCGCCCCTTGCGAGTTGGATTTGCAACAATGCTCAGTGTGTTGGTCGTTGCGATCTTGTCCGTGCCAGCGCTTCTGGCGCTGCTGTGGCTCGTCGAGGTGCTTGCGGGCTCGCTGGCGCTGCACAGGTCTTCCGTCGCCGCCCGCGCCACAACCGCCCCGCCGTCCCACCGGACAGCAGTCCTCATTCCCGCTCACAACGAAGGGCGTGGACTCGTTCCGACGATTCGAGATGTTCAGGGGCAGATCGGGCCCCGCGACCGCATCCTCGTCGTCGCCGACAACTGCACCGACGACACCGCCGCCGTTGCGAGCGCCTGCGGAGCCGACGTCATCGTCCGCGACGAGCCGGCGCGCCGCGGCAAGGGCTACGCGCTGGAGTTCGGCGTCCGCCACCTCGCGCGCGATGCCCCGGACGTCGTGGTCATCGTTGACGCCGACTGTCGGCTCGCCGCCAATGCGCTGCGGATTCTGTCGGACACCGCTCAGGCGACAGGCCGCCCGGCGCAGGCGCTCTATCTCATGCTCGCGCCCGAACCCGCCACCCGCGGGCAGCGCGCGAGCGTGTTTGCGTGGCGCGTCAAGAACTGGATCAGACCCCTCGGCTTGAAGGTTCTCGGACTGCCAACTCACCTGTTCGGGACAGGGATGGCATTCCCGTTGCGACTCCTTTCAAACCGCGATCTCGGAAACAGCCGGCTTGCCGAGGATACGGCGCTCGGCCTCTCGCTTGCAGCGGCTGGCCATGCGCCGATATTCGCCAGCGATGCGCAAGTCTACAGTTCCTTCCCGGCATCCCAGTCCGGCAGCGAGCAACAGCGCCAACGCTGGGAAAAGGGCCATCTCGACAATATCGTCGAATTGGTCCCGAAGGCGATCGTCAGGTCCGTGCGCGACAGGAACCTGCCGCTGGCGGCGCTGGCCATCGACATGGCGGTGCCTCCACTGTCGCTGCTCGTTCTCATCACGGTTGCCTGTGGGATCGTGGGCGCTTCGGCCGTCGCCCTCGGCGCGCACGCGGCCGCCATCCTCCCCGCGATGGCAAGCGCAGCGTGCGTCATCCTCGGAACTGCGATTGCCTGGAGAGCCGCGGGGCGCGACGTGCTGCCGTTTGGCGACCTCCTGCGTCTGCCCCTGCATGTCCTGCGGAAGCTTGGAACCTATGGGAGAATTGTGAGCGGCAAAGCCGCGTCGACCTGGATCAGAACCGATCGGACCTGAGCCCGGCTGCAAACGGGCCCGACCCGCGACGCGTTCCGGGAACCCGGGGCCGCTCGGGCGAGGCGCCGGCGCCGATCGGAGCGGGCCACGTCCGACTTGCGACGTCCCAGCGAGGGCTGCGACGGGCTACGGCCGGCCGGGCAGCTTCTCCTTCAGAAACGCGTCGAGGCGGACCTGCAGCTGCGGTGCGCCCACTTCCGCGAACTCATAGCGGGCGCGGACGATGGGCTTGTCGACGGTAATGAGGCGCGCGATGTCGCTTGGAGTGCCGCTGACGACCACGTCAGCCTCGGAGCCGTTGATCGTCGCACGCAAATCGTCGAGCTGGGACTGCGAGTAGCCGAGCGCCGGCAGCACCTTTTCCAGATGCCGGTATTGCCCGAAGGCGTCCGCTATGTGTCCCACCGCCGATCGGCGCGGATCGACGATCCAGCCGGCGCCGGCCTCGATGGCCGCCAGGTAGCCTGCGCCGTAGCCCATGCCGCCGTGCGTCAGCGTGGGCCCGTCGTCAATGACCAGAACCCGCCTGCCTTTCACCAGGCCAGGCGCATCCAACGTGATCACGGATGCGCCGAGGACGATTTCGGCCCTGGGTGCAATCCGGCGGGCGCTCTCGCTCACCATTCGAACGGCGTCCGCGGAGGCCGAATTCGACTTGGCGACGATGACCACGTCGGCCATGCGCAGCACGGCCTCGCCGGGATGGTGCGTCGACTCATGTCCGGGCCGCAGCGGATCGACGAGCACGACGTGAAGATCCGGCCGCACGAACGGGAAGTCATTGTTGCCGCCGTCCCACAGAATGACATCCGCCTCCTTCTCGGCGGCCTCGAGAACGCGGGCATAGTCGGCACCGGCAAACACCAGATTGCCGACGGCAAGATGCGGCTCGTACTCCTCCCGCTCTTCGACCGTGCAGCGTGCGGCGTCCAGATCCTCGAGACGTTCGAAGCGCTGGACGGCCTGGCGTTCGAGATGCCCATAGGGCATCGGATGGCGGATGGCCACCACGCGCGCGCCGCGCTCCTTGAGCCGTCGCGAAAGCCAGCGGGCGACCTGCGATTTTCCAACTCCGGTGCGAACCGCCGAGACCGCAATGACCGGAACGCGGGCCGCAAGCATGGTGCGCTTCGGACCGAGCAGCGTGAAATCGGCGCCGGCCGCCAGCGCCACCGACGCCCGGCGCATCACATGGACGTAATCCACATCGCTGTATGCAAATACCACCTCGTCGACCGCTTCAGTCTGCAAGATCTCGGGCAATTCGGCTTCCGCGCGAATTGGAATGCCGTTGGGATAAAGCGGCCCGGACAAAGCGGCCGGATAGACTCGGTCGGCGGTCCCGGGAATCTGAGTCGCCGTGAAGGCCACGACCTTGCTCGTCGGGTCGTCACGATAGACCATGTTGAAGTTGTGGAAATCGCGCCCTGCCGCGCCCATGATGACGAGTCGTCGCGGTCCAGGTGATCTCGTCATTCGCGCCCCTCCGTCCGTTGCACCATCCCCCAGCCGGGTGTGCGCCGAGCGAGGGTCTTTGCCGCCCGTTGCCGCCTGCTGTCGCCGAACCTCGCTGCCGCAAGCGCCCCGACTGAATTGCGACGCGCGCAACCCGCCCTCTCCTCCCGGGTCGCACAGACCGTTCGCGCCGATCCATTCGGCATCATCTCCATTCCCGCCGTCGACGAGCAAGTAGAAACAGAGAGCCGGCTTATAGGCAGCCGGAATTGAGAAGATTTCGCACCCACGTTTTCAGGCGCACAGCGACCGACAGAGCGGCCTCAACGTATCGGCGACCCTTCAGAGAAGCGCCACGGATCGCATCAGGATCACAGCGATCGTTGCCGGCACGCCGATGCGCAGAAGCCAGAGCCACGCAGTGCCAACGACGGATTCCGCGAGATCCGCGATCTCCTTTGCGACGGACGGTGCGAGCCGCCAGCCGACGAATACGGCGATCACCAATCCGCCTAAGGGCAGAACGAAGTTCGAGATGGCATGATCAATGGCGTCGAGCACAGGCTGGCCGCCGGGCTTCCAAGCGGAGAGAACGCCGTAACTCAAAGCCGACGGGATCCCGGCTGCGAAGATTGCAGTTGCAATGAGCGCGGTGGCGCGGGCTCGCGACAGGCCGAGACGCTCGGAGGCCACCGCGACCGGAACCTCGAGCAGCGAGATCATCGAAGTCAGGGCCGCGGCGGAGAGCAACAGAAAGAAAACGGCGCCGATCCAGGTTCCGCCGGGCATCTGCAGCAGCACCTGGGGAAAGGTGATGAAGGCGAGCTTGGGCCCCGCGGCCGGGTCGCCGCCCAATGCAAACACGGTTGAGAAGATCGCGAGACCCGCAACGACTGCGAACACCGTGTCGCCGATGGCAATCGTCACCGCGGCGCCGGGGATGCGAATCTCGCGTCCGAGATAGCTGCCGTAAGTTATGAAGACCGCCATGCCGACCCCAAGCGAAAAGAACGCTTGGCCTAAGGCATTGAGATAAACGGTGGGACTTTTTAGAACCGACCAGTCGGGCGCGAACAGAAAGCGCACGCCTTTGCCAGAACCCGGCAATGTCAGGGCGAAGGCCGCCAGCAAAATGACGATTAGGGCCAGCAGCGGCATGAGCCAGAAATTGATCCGCTCAATCCCGCCGCGGATACCTGCTGCAACCACCCAGGCGCTGATCGAGACCATCACGAACTGCCATAGAACTGGCTCAAGCGCGCTGCCTATGAATGCTTCGAAGTAGGCGCCAAAGCCGGTTGCGGCCGACTGCCAGAGCCCGCCCGACAGCGCCCCGAAAAAATACTTAAGTGCC
>CAYWBX010000307.1:0-4966 GCA_964456015.1 uncultured Hyphomicrobiaceae bacterium
ATCCACGCGGCGACCTACGGCAGCGGCGGCTTTCTCGTCTCTCGCAACATGGCCGACTTCTGCTACGTCGGGGAGGAGATGAGACTCGTTCAGTGCAGCCGCGTTCCAGATTGGTATATGTTCGACGAAAACGACCTCATTCGCCGCAACACGTTTGTTGCATCTGCCGACTATCGAGGTGTCGACGCGTGATGCGGTAAAGCAAGCTGTCACAACGCCGATGTCTCAGAGACAGGCCGCCTCAACGGGGTTGGCACTCCCCGCAATCAGATTGGGTCTTTAGAGGGCTATTTATCGGCTCACAGAAGAAAAACCCAGTAAAATCAACGGCATTTGGTGCCCAGAAGAGGACTCGAACCTCCACGCCTTGCGGCGCTAGTACCTGAAACTAGTGCGTCTACCAATTCCGCCATCTGGGCATTGGGCGATCGCCGCGGGCCTGCGAGCCCCGGCCACTGCCGCCGCGCAAATCACACCAAGCCGTCCGCGATGTCAATCAGCAAACCCGGGCCTTGCGCCCCGTTTCAGCCGGAACGGGCGGCGTGCCGGTCCAATCCGACAGGGGCCCCCTGCGCTCTTGGTGAGGGGACGGCCGCCCGGGGAGCGGCGCGCCGGCATCCAAAGACCGCCAGCCCGGGCGCGGGTCCGCCGGTGACGTCACGCGAAGTTCACCTCCTTGTAGCCGCCGGCGGCGATCCGTTCGCACCAGTTCCGGTAATTGGGTGCGCTGCCGCTGTAGCGGGCGAGGATGCGCTTGTCCTTGCCGTCGACGTTACGGTTGACGCCGGTCATCCAGGAATCGATCTCGTTCGAGAGCAGACCCTGGCTCGTCTCGCGCACGTAATCGGTCCAGGCGTCGACCGCCTCCTGCGTCGGCTCGCAGCTAGCGTAGCCGCGCTCGCCCATGAATTTGATGAGCCGCGTCACCCAGTCGACGTTGTACTCGATCGACCGCGGAATGTTGCCGAGCGCCGTGTGCGGTCCGACCAGCATCAGCATGTTCGGGAACCCGCGCGCCTGCACCCCGACGAACGTCTCGGGCCCGTTCGCCCAGTGCTCCTTGAGCTTGAGCCCATCGCGGCCGCGGATGTCGATCCGGAAGAGGCTGCCCGTGATGGCGTCGAACCCCGTCGCGTAGATGATCATGTCGAACTGGAACGAGCGGTCGGTTGTCTCGAGACCGCTCTCCGTCACCCGCGTGATGGGAGTCTCCTTGATGTCCACCAGCTCCACGTTGGGCTGATTGTAGACTTCGTAATAGTTGGTCTCCATGGGCACGCGCCGGGTTCCGAAGCCGTGGTCCTTCGGGATCAGCTTCTCGGCGATCTTCGGGTCTTTGACGCGCTGACGGATCTTGTTCGCAACGAACTCGGAGATGAGGCGGTTGGCCTCGCGATTGGTCAGCATGTCGCGGAAGTTGCCCTGCCACATGCCGAAGCCCGGCGAGGCATACTGCTGCTCGAGGAACGCCTCCCGCTCCTCCGGGCTCACCTCGAGGGCGCTGCGCGGATCCGGGGTGTGCAGGAAGCAGGCGTAGGTCTCGTCGCAACGCTTGAAGATTTCCGGGTAGCGCTTGCGGATCTCCTCCATCTCTTCCGGCGTGATGGGCCGGTTCTTGAGCGGCTTGCACCAGTTGGGCGTGCGCTGGAACACCGTCAGGTGGCCGACCGTCTTCGCCACCTCCGCAATCGTTTGCACCCCCGTCGCACCGGTGCCGATGACGGCAACGCGCTTGCCTTCGAACGTAACCTTGTGATGCGGCCAGAGCCCGGTGTGATAGGACTCGCCCTTGAAATCGGCGATGCCGGGAATCCGTGGATAGGTCGGCGCCGACAGCGGGCCGACCGCCGTGATCAGGAACCGCGATCGGTAGCGCCGGCCGTCTTCGGTCTCGATGTCCCAGCCGCGCCGCGCCTCGTCGTAGTGCGCCTTCACAACCCGCGAGCGGAACTCGATGTCGCGCCTGAGGTCGAACTTGTCGGCCACATAGTTGAGGTATCTGAGCGTCTCCGGCTGCGGCGCGAAGTGCTCGGTCCAGGTCCACTCCTTGAGCAGCTCTTCCGAGAAGGAGTAGCCGTAGGAATAGCTTTCGGAGTCGAACCGTGCGCCCGGATACCGATTCCAGTACCAGGTCCCGCCGACGCCCGTTCCGGCCTCGAGCACCCGCGTCTTGAGGCCGAGCTCGCGCAACCGCAGAAGCTGGTACATCCCCGAGATGCCGGCCCCGATCACCAGGGCGTCGAATTCCAGAGCCTTACCCTTGTCCGCCGAGGTACGAATTGCTTCCGTGGTGTTCATCTGGTTTCTGCCTTGTTCATGTGATTGCTATTGCCTTGCGGGGGATCGGGGTGGCGAATGGCGGCTCGTTTCTGCATCCGGCCACCGGCCGCCTCATGGCACCCATCTGGCATCGACGGTCGCCCCGCTCCCCGACGGCTTTGCCGCCGCGAGGCGCTCGGCGATTTCGTGCGGCCTGAGCCGCGGCTCGAGCAGCGCCGTCACCTGGGCAAGATCGGGGGCCTTGTCGAGCGTCTCCAGCCGCTCGAACAGCGGCATGAGCTGATCGTGCGCCAGCACCCGTGATCCGCAGTCCTCGAACTTCTCGAAGAGCTCGTCGGACGTCATCGGGTAGTCGCCGCCGCGGCAGACGAGGTGATCCACCCGCCGCGACAGCCGCCGGCCGTCTTTCATGGTCACGATCACCTCTGACCCGAACTGCTTCGGGCTATCCTCCGGCATGTCCGGGTGTGGTCCGGTCTTGATCAGCGGCAGCAGGCGGCGGACGCGCTCGTCCATGATGGCGTCACCCTCGAAGTCCTTGATCTTGACGGCGCCGTCGGCGAGCGCCCGCGCCACCGCGTACTGGATCGAGAACTTTGCCTGCAGCGGCGTCGTCGGATTGGGATTGTCCGTATGCGGCAGCCGCCGCTTGTGCGCGAGAATCTCGATGGCCGCAACCTGATCCGCCGTGACGCCCTCTTCCTTGACGAGGCGCAAGGCCATGGTGATCGCCGGATGCGTCGAGCCGCAGCAGGCGAACTGCTTGAGGCCGTTGTTCTCGCTGGCCTCGATCTCCCACGGCGCACCCCAGCCTTCGAAGATCTTCTCGGGGTGATAGGTTCCTTCGCCGTTGTAAACCCGGAACCAGCCTTGCTTGTGCTCCATGACCTCCGGGTTCGCTTCAAAGCCGCGCTCCGCGACGAGGGCTGCGAAAAGGCCGTTGCGCGCCATGTGCCCGACGTGCATCGGCTTGGTCATCGTTCCGAAGTTGGCCTTGAGCCCCGAGCCGAACGAGGCCGCCAGCGCCAAGGCCCTGGCCGTGCGTTGCGCGTCCAGCTTCAGCAGCCAGCAGGAGGCAGCCGTGGCGCCGAAGACGCCGAGCGTCGCCGTCGGATGCCAACCCTTGTCGTAGTGGTGGAAGTTGACGCCGCGCGCCAGCCGGATCGCGGTCTCGACGCCGATTACATAGGCCGCAATCGCTCGCCGTCCCGAGATCCTAAGTTGCTCGCCAAGCGCGAAGATCGGCCCGCATACCGTCACCGAGTGATGGCCGCCGAGGATCCCCGAGACGTCGTCGAAGTCGAGCGCGTGCGAGGCAACGCCGTTGATGAGGGCGGCATCGAGTGCGCTCGTGCGCCGGTTTGTCCCGAAGATGAGCGATGGGCCGGCCGCCTCGGCGACGCCCGGGGTGTTGAGGAGGATTTGCACGCACGGCTCCGGTATCCCGGAGAGCGTGCACGCAACCGTGTCGATGATCGCGGTGCGCGCCTCGGCGAGCGCCTTTGCCGTCAGGTGCTCCTCGCGGAATGCGCAGATCCTCTCCGCCATCCGTACCGTGACGGGTTTGCCGCCGGAGCCGTTGTCGCCGCTCCCTGTCGTGCCATTGCTCGTCATGCCAATCTCCTTGCGCCCGTCGTGCCGCTCAGGCGAGCGCCGCCCTGGCGGCGTGCCGGCCCGCAATTCGCCCGAAAGTCGCCCCCGAGACGAGGCCTGTCCCCGCCGGATAGTTGTCGTAGAAGAGCCCGCCGACCATCTCCCCGCAGGCGTAAAGCCCGGGCAGCGGCCGCCAGTCGGTGCCGATGACGCGCGCGTGTTCGTCGATCTTGAGGCCGCCGAAGGTGAACGTGATGCCGCCGGTCACCGAGTAGGCAAAATAGGGCGGCTGATCGAGCTTTGTCGCCCAGTTCGTCTTGTCGATCGCAAGACCCTTGGTGGCGTGGCCATCCTTGCGCGTCGGATCGAACGGCTTGCTGGACCGCAAAGCACCATTGTACTCCTCGATGGTCTTGAGCGCCTGCTCCTTGTCCTCGATGTCGAGCTGCTGGATGAGCTCCTTCATCGAGTGGGCGATGATCGGCTTCGATGTGGAATAGCGCGGCTCGAGCAGGTGCAGCACCTTGGCGTCGAAGATCTGGTAGCCGCGCGCCCCCGGTTCCGCCAGGATCGCGCGGCCGAATTTCGCGTACGTATAGAGGTTCTCGTCCTCTCCCTCGTCGACGAAACGCCGGCCGCGCCGGTTGAGCATGATGCCGTAGTGGTACGAAAGCCGGTTCGATCGGTCGGTGAGCTCGCGCGGCGCGAACTCGCCCCAGTCGGCGCTGATCGGCGTCGCGTGGCAGCCGCTCCACTGGCCCGTCGGCATGGCGCCGATGGCCATCGCCATGCGCAGGCCGTCGCCCTGGTTCATCGGCGTGCCGCGCACCTTTGCGGCGCCGACCAGCGGCCCGATGTGCTGCGTGCGCATCTGCACATTGGCCTCGAATCCGCCGCAGCCGAGGATCACGGCCTTGCCGCGGACCGTCTGCAAACCCCCCTCGTCGCGCACCTTGACGCCCGAAACCCGCCCGCGGCCATCGAGCACGAGCTCGGTCGCCGCGCTCGAGTAGCGCACCTCGATGCCGCGCTTCTCCGCCGTCTGGAACCAGGCGCGGGAGAGCCCGACCCCCTCGTGCGCCGCCCGCACCAC
>CAYWBX010000308.1:0-4954 GCA_964456015.1 uncultured Hyphomicrobiaceae bacterium
TTTGCGCATGCAAAGCGGTGCTACTCCTGCGCCAGCCGCACTCCGTCCCCCTGAAAGGCAGCACGCCATGGGCTTTTTCTCCGACAGCCTGAACCGGATCAGTCCTTCCGCAACCATCGGCGTGTCGACGAAAGCGCGGGCGCTGGCGGCTGAGGGCCGCGACATCATCATCCTGTCACAGGGCGAGCCCGACTTCGATACCCCGCAAAACATCAAGGATGCGGCGACTCGGGCCATCCAGGCCGGCAAGACCAAGTACACCGACCCCGACGGAATGCCGGAGCTCAAGGACGCCGTCGTCGCGAAGTTCAAGCGCGAGAACAATCTCGAATACAAGCGCAGTCAGATCTCGATCGGTACAGGCGGCAAGCAGGTGCTGTTCAATGCGCTGGTGGCGACGCTCAATCCGGGCGACGAGGTGGTCATTCCGGCGCCCTGCTGGGTGTCCTATGCCGACATCGTGCAGTTCGGCGGCGGCACGCCGGTGTTCGCCAACTGCCGCATGGAGGACGGCTACAAGCTGAAGCCCGAGGTCCTCGACCGGGCGATCACGCCGAAAACGAAGTGGTTCATGTTCAACGCGCCGTCGAACCCGACCGGGGCGGCCTATTCGCGCGACGAGCTCAAGGCGCTGACCGACGTCCTCATGCGCCCCAAGAACCGGCACGTCTGGGTGATGACCGACGACATGTACGAGCACCTGCTCTACGACGGGCACATCTTTTACACCATGGCCGAAGTCGAGCCGTCGCTCTATGAGCGCACCCTCACGGTGAACGGCCTCTCGAAGGCCTACTGCATGACCGGCTGGCGGATCGGCTACGCCGGCGGGCCCGAGCCGCTGATCAAGGCGATGGGCAAGCTGCAGAGCCAGTCGACGTCGAACCCGTCGTCCATCTCGCAGTGGGCCGGCGTCGAGGCGCTGAACGGGCCGCAGGACTTCATTCCGATCAACAACGAGAAGTTCCGGGTGCGCCGCGATCTGGTCGTTGCGATGCTCAATCAGGCGCGCGGCATCAAGTGCCCGAAGCCCGAGGGCGCGTTCTACGTCTATCCGTCGTGCGAAGGCACGCTCGGCAAGACCAGCGCCGGGGGCCGGAAGATCAACACCGATGAGGATTTCGTGACGGCGCTGCTCGAAGAGGAAGGCGTGGCGGCCGTCCACGGCGCAGCGTTCGCCATGTCGCCATTCTTCCGCGTCTCCTACGCGCTCGACAACGCGAGCCTCGAGGAGGCCTGCCGGCGCATCCAGCGGTTCTGCGGCAATCTGAGGTAGGAGACCGGGGACGAGGCCCCGTCCTTACGCCGCTGCGGCCGCGGATGGAGCTGCCCCCGTCGGCGGCGACCCGCGGCGGCGCGGTGTCATGGCCGCGGGGGCAGTGGGCTTTCCGACCTCACGGCCGCATCGAGAACGCGCGCGGGCCCGGGGTGCGCAGCGGCTCCGCGAGCCGCGCAAACTCGCAAAGCAGCGGCCGGGTCTCGCGCGGGTCAATGATCTCCTCGATGCCGAAGGCTTCGGCCGAGCGGAACGGCGACTTCAGGGCGGTGAGCCGCTCCTCGATCTCGGCCATCTTCGCGGCGCGATCAGGTGCCGCATCGAGCTCGGCCCGATAGGCCGCCTCGATGCCCCCCTCGAGCGGCAATGAGCCCCACTGTGCCGAGAGCCACGCATAGCGAATGGCGAGGCGCCCCGCTGGCACGTGCGCCGCGCCCGCGACGCCGAACACGTTGCGCGTGATGATCGTGCACCACGGAACGGTCGACTGGTTGATTGCCGCCATGGCGCGCACGCCGAAGCGGATCGTCGCCGTGCGCTCGGCCTCGAGGCCGATCATGAAGCCCGGGCAGTCGCAGAGGTAGACCACCGGGATGTGGAACGTCTCGGCCGTATCGACAAAGCGGATCACCTTCTGGCAAGCGTCCGCCGTCCAGGCCCCCATGACGTGGAACGGATCGCTCGCCAGCACCGCGACGGGGAGCCCTTCGAGCCGGGCGAAGCCGGTGATGACGGGCCGCCCGAAATGCCGTGAAATCTCGGTGAAGGACCCTCGATCGAAGACCGCTTCGATGATGGTGCGCATCTTGTAGGGCTGGTGCCGGTCGCGCGGCACGATGGTGAACAGGCGCTCGTCGCGCCGCTCGGCCGGATCGTCGGAGGGCAGCCGCTCGGCAACCGTGTAGATGGACGAGGGCAGGTAGGAGAGGAACCTGCGGGCGGCGGCGAACGCCTGCTCCTCGGTGTCGACGGCATCGTCGACGGCGCCGGCCCCGCACTGGATTTCCCAGCCGCCGAGCTGCTGCTTGTCCAGGTTGTTCTTCTCGCCGATGCGGGCGACGACCGGCGGGCCCGCGACGAACATGGCCGAGGTCTTCTTGGTCATCACGGAGTAGTGGCTTGCCGCAACATAGGCGGCGCCAAGCCCCGCCACCGAGCCGAGACCCAGGGCAACAACCGGGACAATGCCCATGTTGTCGGCCAGATACTTGTAGCGCTCCCAGTGGCCGTCGAGGCCACCCGGCAGATTGGTGTAGCCGCGCGTCTCGGTCGTCTTCACCGAGCCGCCGCCGCCCGACCCCTCGATGATGCGGATGATCGGCACGCGCAGCTCCTGCGCCATCCGCTCGGCAAGGATCGTTTTCTCCGGAATGGTTGCATCGGCGGAGCCGCCACGCACCGTGAAATCGTCGCCGGTGACGACCACCGTGCGACCGTCGATGGTTGCGCGTCCGGTGATGCGGTTGGCCGGCGTAAACGAGACGAGCCGCCCCCTGGCATCGTAGGTTCCCTTGCCGGAGAGCTCGCCCACCTCTCGGAAGGAGCCCGGATCGACCAAGCCGGCGATCCGCTCGCGGATTGTCAGCCGGCCGCCGGCGCGCTGACGGGCGACCTTGTCGACGCCCCCCATCTCATGGGCAAGCCGCTTACGAATGTTGAGCTCGTCGAGCTCGGGCTGCCAGCCTCTTGCGGGCGCCGCGGGCTTCTGTCGTCCCGTCAGCTCAGCACCATCGTCGTTCGCCATCGGATCGTTCCAAACCTGTCGTGCTGCCCGCTCACCGGCACCCGCCGCCGCCGGCCTCTCCCCTCATCCGCCGATCGCCTCGTCATTTTCGCGGTGGCGGTGCGGTGTTTCTGTAAGACGGGCGTTCGGAGAGTTTGCCGGCCCAGGCCATGACGGCCGCATATTTGGGGGCGATGTCCCTGCCGGCCGGCCACGCCTGCATCGTCATCACCATCGGCAGGATGTGGATATCGGCATAGGTCAGTGCATCACCCGCCAGATACGCCGACCGGGAGAGCGCCGCATCGAGCGTCGCGCAGCACTTCTCGATCTCAGGCACGGCCGCCGTGATCCGCGACGTGTCCGGACCCTTCTCCTTATCGAAAAATGCTTGTGGCACGACAAACTCGCGCATGATCCACTTGTCAACCTTGGCATTGCCATAGGAGATCCACTGCTCGACCCGGGCAGCGCCCAGAGCATCGTCGGGAATGAAGCGCGGGCCCGCAAACGCCTTGTCGATGTAGGTGGCGATGGCGCTGGTCTCGAACAGGGCGATGTCGCCATGCCGCATGACCGGGATCTGGCCTGCCGGATGGATTGCTTTGACCTCGGGCGAATGCGGGCGCGACGGGGTCAGCGTGTAGGCGACCCCCTTCTCCTCGCACAGCATCCGCACGGATCGGACGTAATTGGAGAATGGCACGCCAATGATCTCGAGATTGGCCATGGTCAACTCACTCCGAACGGTTCGATGCTCATGCGCACGCTCGTCGCGTCAGGCCGGCCGCGTCAGCGCTGCTCGACCTGAAAAACCTTCTGCGCCACCTGCCAACGACCCTCAACCTTGAGCAGGCAGAGCTGATCGGTGAAGTAGCGGGGCGGCAGCTGACATTTGACCTTGGCATAGGCCATGGTCGGACCGATGACGTCGATCGTCAGGATGTGATCCTCGCGCGCCATCCCGGCCTCCTTGCCGGGCTTGCGCTTGCGGGTCGCGGCGAGCCAGTCATCGCGCGGCAGGATCTGCAGCTTGCCGTCCGGGCTGACGTAAGTCAGCGCGCTCGACGGCAGGAAAACGGAAGCAAGCTTGTCCGCGTCCGCCTCGTAAAGTCCGTCGAGGTAGGTCCGAACGACCTTCTCGACCGCCCTGATATCCTCGTTCAAAGCGTCCGCCTCCTCGGCCGGTTGCCAGCGTGCTGCCGGCGCCTCACTTTGCGCTGGGCCTGCCGCTGTTGGAATTATTTATTTGGGTCAGGGTACGACGGCATCGGGGATGGCATCAATGCCCGGCCGGTACGGCTTGATATCCAAAATCGGAGTACCGTCAATCAAATCGATGGCGTCGATACGGACCCGTCCGGCGACGGCATCGACGGCGAGAATGCGGGCGACTGACAATGCGATCGGGTTCGGCCGAACCGGCGAGCGCAGAGCAAAGACGCCGCGCGGCTTCGGCGAGGATGGCCGGGTGATCTGGATCAAGTCGCGGCGCGCGGCATCGAGCCACGCGAGCACGATCAGATGGGAATAGTCCTCGAGTCCGACGAGCCCGGGACGATATGGTTCGTCCACAAGGAGGTCGGCCGGCTCGCCGCGTGACCTCGCCTCGGTCGGATTTTTCGGGGCCGTCTCGTCGCGACGGTTGGCCGAGCGCACCACGCCGATCACCGTCAGCGTGACGGTCCGGCGTCCGGCGTCGCCGCCAGGCGGCAACCTGACATCGCCGGGCCGGTCGTCCAGATCGCCTGCCCCCTGTCCCATCGCTCGCTCCTCGCGCCGGCGTCGGCGCCGCTGGTGCCGGCCCGCCGAACCTAGCCTCGGCCGACGGGAGCGGAAACGGCCGCCCGCTCCGCCCCGTCATTCCCGGGCCAATCGCGCGGCGCCCGCGATGCGAAGCCCGAGTTCGCCCAGCCGTAGGCAAACATGGTCATCAGCGCCGAGGCCGCAAAGCA
>CAYWBX010000309.1:0-4951 GCA_964456015.1 uncultured Hyphomicrobiaceae bacterium
TGTGGCCATCGGAGGTTGGAAAGACGCCGGTCGGGATTCCGGTCGGATGGTCGTTTCCAGCCTGTTTCGGCACTTCGCCCTTGATCAGCCAGCGCGCCGCCTGGAAGTCGAGCATGAAGATCTGCGCTTCAAGGAGGGAAGTGTGCACCCACTGGCCCTTGCCGGATTTCTCGCGCTCGTAGAGCGCCAGAATGATCGCCTGCGCCAGCAGAAGGCCCGACGTCAGGTCGGCAATCGGAATTCCGACGCGCACCGGTCCCTGGCCGGGCAGCCCGGTGATCGACATCAGGCCGCCCATGCCCTGTGCGATCTGGTCGACGCCCGGGCGCTTGGCATCAGGACCGGTCTGACCGAAGCCGGCGATCGAGCCGTAGATGATGCGCGGGTTGACCTTGGCGCAGGCGTCGTAGTCGACCTTCAGTCGATGTTTCACGTCCGACCGGTAGTTCTCGACGACGACGTCGGCATCCTTGACGAGCCGCATGAAAATGGCGTGGCCCTGCTCGCTCTTGAGGTTCAGCGTCATGGACCGCTTGTTGCGGTGCAGGTTCTGGAAGTCGAAGCCGTGCCGCTTGCCGCCCATCGCATCAACGTCCGAATCCGAAGGCGGCTCGATCTTGATCACTGACGCGCCCCAGTCGGCAAGCTGGCGGACGGCTGTCGGGCCGGCGCGATGCGCGGTCAGATCGAGGACGCGAATGCCTTCGAGCGGCAGTTTGATCGTCATGAAGCCTCCTCCAGCAGGGTGGCGCGAGCCGAGGCAAGCCTAGACGAACTCCGGCGATCCATCCAAGGCTCGATCGCAACCAGTCCTGCACGGTGCGCCGGCCGGCATTGGCACATTGCAATCATGGCCGCACCGCCGGTGTTTCGATCGCAAGCCCTCGTGCCCGATGGACAAGGTAAGCCTCCAGCGCCACAAGCTCGTCGGAACCCGCAAGCGGGGTCTCCGCACGCATCCCCGTGAGACAGTTGCGCAGGCGGCGATGAAGCGAGCCCACGGTCTGCCACTCGAGCCGATAGAGCGGATAGCCGTTCGGATGGCCTTGCGGAATGGTATTGCCCCCGAGCCTGCCGCCCCAGTTGTCGTCGTGGCACAGAGCACACGAGAGATTGAGCTGGCCTTGTCGCATCTGGAAGAAAGTGCGTCCGATGTCGATCGTTCGCGCCAGCTCGGCGGGAGCCTGCGCGATGGGAAGACCGCGGGACTGATGTGCGACGTAAGTTGTCAGAGCCAGAAGCTCTTTCGATTCATAGGCGAGTGCCGGCGCTTCCTGGTGCTCGGAACGGCAAATGTTGATGCGGCCCTCGAGATTGACGGGCCGGCCGCGGCGAGGGTCGATGGCCGGATATCGCGTGGCGACGCCTTTCATGCTGGTGGGCGCCGCACCATGACAGTCTCCACAGGACTTGCCTCCTTTTCCTGCGCGGGCCTTCCAAAGGGCTTCGCCGTCGAGAACCCAGAAGATGCCGGGATTGAGCGTATCATCGTCCTGAATGGCCCGCGTCGCAGCGCTCATCTGGTTGTAGCCGGAAACGCGTTTTCCCTCGGGAATCTCGCCGGCCGCGACCGCCGTCGAGACGAGTCCGAAGAGCGCGGCGAGGGTCACAGACCGAGCCATCCGCATCCGGTCAGCTCACTGTGATGCGGGCTTCCTCGCTCCACACAAAGCCGTTGTCGCCCGTCCATGTTACGCGCAGCGTCCCCGATTTCTCGGCGCGCGTCGTGAAGGCCACGAATGGGTTGGCGGCGATGGCGGGCGTGAGCTCGACCGCGTAGATTTCCTCGCCGTCCCACGTTGCGACGAGCGAGGTGATGATGTCGCGGGCAATGCGCTCGCCGGTGTTATCGTAGCGGAAGCCGGATTCCATCCTGTGCTGGATGAGGGTTCTGATGGCGATGACTTCGCCGCGCTTTGCTGTCGCGGGAACCCGCAGGATTGCGCGCTGGGACATCAGATCAACTCCTCGAGACAGGCGCCAAGGGTGACAATGACGTGTGCGCTCGCAGCCCAGAACGTGCCGTCCGAGAGCTCGGCGATCGCGATGATCGTCTGCGTGTCGGAAAGGCGGATGCGCGTTTGCAGGTTGGCCTCTCCAGCCCGCGGCCCGAGCCGCGCCGTGATCACGTAGGGTTGAGGGTTCTTCTCATTGAAGACGTGGATCGCTCTCACGTGATCGGCGGGCGTCATCGGGCTCTCCACGGTGACGGTGATCGGCACCGTGTTGCCGTTCTCGGAGAGCGGCGGTACCTCCAGCCGCACGCGACCCGCATTGAGCTTCGCGCCGCCCGTGACGCGGACGATGGCGGCCTGCATGTCCGCTGGAGCCGCATCGACCGGTTTCGGGAGCAATAGGATCGCGGCCAGCGCCGCGGCCCCATGCAAGGCCTCTCGTCGCGATTGCACCGAGCGCATGGGCTACTCCTTCAATGTCAAGAGATAGGCCACCACATCTTCGATCTGTTCGGCGGTCAGGATCGGCTTTCCCCGGAAGGCGGGCGCAACTCGCGCGAGCCCTGTCGTTCGGTAATAGGGAGGCATGATGGTCCTGTCGTTGAGGCGACTGGCGTCGACGAGTCGCAGCCGGAGCTGGCCTTCGCTCCAGCGACCGCCGGCGCCGGCGAGACTCGGCCCCAGATTGCCCTGCAGCGGCTCCTCGGGAAAGGGCCCCGAGTGACACAAGAGGCAAAGCCCGACGTGGCGGTTGCGGACGATCTCGCGGCCGCGCGCCGCATCGCCGAGCCGGCCCGTCAATGGTGAATTGATCGCATCGCTTGCAACGATCGGCGGCTCGCGGCTCTCCGGCTCGGGGCCGCCCGCCGGTGACCTGTCGGCCATCACCGCAGCGCTGGCCAGAATGGCGGCCGCAATCACAGCGAAATGGCGTCCGCGCAGCATGGTGGAGCGGGTCTGCGATGGTGAGAGGCCCGGCGGCCATGCGAGGGGCCGCCGGGCCAGTGGCGCCTGCCAAATTACACGAGCATGATCTTGTGGTTCTTGAGCGGCACCGATCGGATGCGCTTGCCCGTCGCCTTGAAGTAGGCGTTGAGCACCGCCGGCGCCGCGACGCAGATCGTCGGCTCGCCGACGCCACCCCACGGATCGCTGCCGCCCGATGGCATGATGATGCTCTCGACCTTCGGCATCTGGGCGATGCGCATTGAGTCGTAGCTGTCGAAGTTCTCCTCGACGATTCGGCCGCCCTTCACCGTGCACTCCTGCATGAACAGGGCCGAGAGCCCGTAGACGAACGACCCGGCGACCTGACGGTCGATCTGCGCCGGGTTCACGGCATAGATCGGGTCTGTGGCGGCAACGATGCGGTGGATCTTGATCTTGTCTCCGCCCGTCACCGAGATTTCGGCGCACGCCGCCACGTAAGCGCCGAACGCCTTCATGTGGGCGAGGCCGCGGAAGATTCCGGCGGGCGCAGGCTTGCCCCAGCCGGCCTTTTCGGCGACCGCGTTCAGAACCGCGAGGTTCTTCGGATGCTTGGCAAGAAGCTTGCGCCGGAACTCCAGCTCATCCTGGCCGACGGCCTGCGCGAGCTCGTCCATGAAGCATTCGAGGAAGATGCAGTTCTGGTTGATGTTGACGCCCCGCCAGAAGCCTGGCGGCACGTGCGTGTTTCGCATGGCGTGGTCGACAAGCAGGTTCGGGATCGTATAGCCGAACGCGTGCTCGCCACTCGGCGCGAGGCCCTGGAACGTCACCGGGTCCATGCCCTTGTTCTGCTCGACGATCGCCGGCCGGACGCTGGCGAGGATCGACTGGCCCGAAAGGCGGATGTGCAGCGACGTCAAGTTGTTCTGGGCATCGAAGCCGCCCACGAGCTTGGCCTGCATCACAGGGTGATACTTGCCGTGCAGCATATCCTCCTCGCGCGACCAGACGAGCTTGATCGGCGTTCCCGGCATCTGTTTGGCGATGAGCACCGCCTGCGTCACGTAGTCCTGGAAAGCGCCGCGCCGCCCGAACCCGCCTCCCAGGTGGATCTTGTAGACCTCACACTTCTCCGGCGGCAGGCCCGACGCCGCGAGCACTGCGGCAAAGGACGCTTCGCCGTCCTGCGTCGGCACCCACACCTCGCAACGGTCGGGCGTGTAGCGCGCCGTCGCATTCATCGGCTCCATGGGGGCATGGTTCTGGAAGGGGTATGAGTAGACTGCCTCGACCTTCTTTACGGCGGCGGCGAGCCCCGCCTTGATGTCTCCGCTCTGGTTGCCGACGAAAGCCTTCTCGGCCGTGAGCCCTTCCTCGAGCATCTTGGCGATGCTGGCGCTGGTGACGCTGGCATTTTCACCTTCGTCCCAGACGATCGGAAGCGCATCCAGCGCCGTCTTGGCCTGCCACCAGGTGTCGGCGACCACCGCGACGGCGCTGTCCCCGACCTGGACGACCTTCCTGACGCCTTTCATCCCGGCGACCTTGGCGCCATCGAAGCTCTTTACCTTGCCGCCGAACACCGGACAGTCCCGGATCGCGGCGTTGAGCATCCCGTCGAGCTTGAGGTCGATGCCATAGACCTGCTTTCCGGTGACTTTGTCGACGGTGTCGAGGCGCTTCAGCGGCTTGCCGGCGATCTTCCAGTCCTTCGGGTCCTTGAGCGGAATGTCCTTTGGAACTTCGAGCTTGGCAGCAGCGTCCGCCACCTTGCCGAAAGTCGTCGACTTGCCGGATGCCTTGTGCGTGATGACCCCGTTGGCGACGACGCACTCGGCGGCCGGAACCTTCCACTCGTTGGCGGCGGCCTGGACGAGCATCATGCGGGCGGCCGCGCCGCCCTTGCGCACATACTCATGCGATTCCCGGATGCCGCGGCTGCCGCCCGTTGAAAAGCTGCCCCAGGGGCGTTTGCGGGCCACGCTCTGGCCGGGCGTTGGATATTCTGTCGTGACCTTCGACCAGTCGCACTCGAGCTCCTCGGCGACAAGCTGGGCGAGCCCGGT
>CAYWBX010000310.1:0-4940 GCA_964456015.1 uncultured Hyphomicrobiaceae bacterium
GTTCATCTGGGACGAGGCCGGTCATGTCGTCACCAACAACCATGTCGTGGAGGGCGCGACCACGCTCACTGTCGTCCTCGACGACGGTCGGTCGCTGGCAGCGCGCATCGTCGGCCGCGCGCCCTGGGCCGATCTTGCGGTGCTCCGCCTCGAGCGTCCGCCGGCGGGCTTGCGGCCCATTCCCGTGGGCACCTCCGCCGATCTCGTCGTCGGCCAGACGGTGTTCGCGATCGGCAATCCGTTCGGCCTTTCCCGCACGCTTACGACCGGGATCATCAGCGCACTCGACCGCCGTCTGCCGACGGCGGCAGGCCGCGTGGTTGCCGGCGTCATTCAGACCGACGCCGCTATCAATCCCGGCAATTCCGGCGGTCCTCTCGTCGACACGGCCGGTCGTCTGATCGGCGTCAACACAGCGATCATCGCGCCGTCAGGGGCCTTCGCCGGCGTCGGATTCGCAATTCCCGTTGACACCGTCAATCGCATCGTGCCGGCGATTATCCGCACGGGCCGCGCGCCGCTGGCTGGCATCGGTATTGCGGCGGTCTCGGAAGAGCTTGCCGCCCGCGCCGGGATTAAGGGCGTCGTCGTGCAGAGCGTGCGCCCGGGCAGCGCCGCCGCCGAGGCCGGTCTTGCGGGCCTGAGCGAGCGCGGCGAGCTCGGCGACGTCATTGTTGCGGTCGGCGGGAAACCGGTTGCGAGTGTCGCCGACCTTTCGCTGGCGCTCGAGGCGGTTGGCATCGGCAACAAGGCGCGCATTACCGTGATCCGCAACCGCGTCGAGCGCGAGGTCGAAGTGATCGTCCAGGACATCAACTGACCCACGGCCAACGGAACCCGCACCGTCCTTCGCAGCGCCTGCTGCGGCGGTCATTCGGCGTCCTCAGCCGCGATAGAGCACCCGGCCTTCGAACAGTCGTCGCGCTGTGCGATAGACCGCTGCATACTCGGCATGGGCTGCACCGCCGGCGCCGGCCACAACTTTCGCATCCACGGCAATGAGTCCCGAGGGGTGCGCAATTCGGATTTGGGTTGAGCTGGCGCTGAGGCCACGCGCCATTTCGTTGGCAAGCGAGCCCGGAATGCGAGCCGCCACCGCGAAACACATGGCGCCGGTGAGCGGCGTTGCACGGTGCGGCTGACCCGACGAGATCACCCTCACCAGGAAATTCATGTCGTCCGGCGCAAGCGTGCGGCCTGCGAGCGTCACCATCGTGGCGGGTGGCGCCACCATGGCGACGAATGGGGCGCTGAGCCGCCCCGCTGCCTCGCTGTCGGGGGCAATGCCCATGGCCACCGACCCGGCCCGCCGGACGGCTTCGAGCCGCTGCATCAGGGTCCTGTCCGCCTCTATCTCATTGGGTTTCTCGGTCGCCGTCGCCCCGACCGCCTCGGCCGGGATGATCACGCAGGGGTTCGCGGCATCGACGAGACTCGCCGGAACGCGGCCAAGCCCCGGCACATCCAGGATATCGATCGCCTTGCCGGTCGGGAGGAGCTTTCCGGTACGCGCCCCGCCGGGCTCGAGGAACTCGAGGCGGATCGGCGCTCCCGTCCCCGCCACGCCGTCAATCGCCATGGCGCCATCGACCGCCGCGAATCCGCCATCCATGCCAAATCGCGCCACGATGATCTTGCGCGTGTTGGTGTTGTGAATCCGCACGACGGCATCCGAGCCGGCCGGCTTCGCGACAAGCCCCTCGTCCACCGCGAAGGGACCGACCGCCGACGACATGTTTCCGCAGTTGATGCTGTAGTCGACGCGGGGCGTATCGATCAGCACCTGGGCGAACGTATAATCGACGTCGGCATCGTTCCGTGACGGCGGACCGATGACGCACACCTTCGAGAGCGACGAGACGCCGCCGCCCATGCCGTCGAGCTGGCGCATCGCGGGGTCCGGCGAGCCCATGATCGCGAGGAAGATCGGCGCCCACTCCTCGCGTCGTTCGGGCAGGTCGCGCTGGTGCAGCATCACGGCCTTCGAGGTGCCGCCGCGCATGAACACGGCAGCCAGCTTCTTCTGAGGCATGGCGATCTCCTCCCGAGGTCCGTCGCGACCGGACGTGGCCGCAGTGCGGCTCGCGGCAGTCTCGCCCGTCGTCTTTCGCCGTTCAAGCCTCGAGGGGTGTCGTCGGGGCCGAACGGGGGCGGGTACGCTCAGGCCCGAATTCGCTCGAAGATGAGGAGCGTCGCGCGATGCTCGTCAAGCGGCAGCGGGGCAATCGCGGTGCTCTCCATCTGCCGCCAGATCGTCGGGTCGGGGTCGGGAAAGCGGGCGTCCCCTTCGGGTGCGGCGTGGATGCGCGTCAGATAGATGCGGTCCGCGAGGTCCATCGCCTGCGAGTAGATGTCGGCGCCGCCGATCACCATGATCTCGCGCGCTCCCCGCGCCGACGCACAGCGTCTCGCAACGCTCAACGCCTCATCGAGCGAGCGCACGACAATGGCGCCTTCCGCGGCAAAACCCGGGTCGCGCGTCACGACGATGTTGTCGCGGCCCTCGAGCGCCTTGCCGATTGCGGTCCAGGTGCGACGCCCCATCACCACGGGCTTGCCCAGCGTCAGACGGCGAAACGTCTTGAGATCGGAGGGCATGCGCCAAGGCAGCTTGCCGGCACTGCCGATGACCCCGTTTTCGCCAGCCGCCACGATGAGGCACACCGTTGGCGGCGGCGCAACCGCATCCACTTCCTTCTGCTCTCTCTGTTCGCTCGTCATCCGACCGGCCTCCGGCCATTCGCTCGCGGCGGTTTCAGCCGTTGCCTACCATACTGCCGGTTGCCGCAAGATCGGTCGAATGTCGCGGCCCCAGTCAAAAAACTTGCCGAGACCGAAGTGTCCGTTCTCAAAAAAATCGGCTGCCGTGGGGGCGGCAGCCTTTGAGGGTTCAGGGGGAGAGAATTACGTCTTGGCGCGACCGCTGCGCGCTTACCACCAGCGGCGATGCCAGTAGCCACGCCGCCGCTCGCCGTCATGACTCTCCTGCCAGATGTGGCGGCTGGCCTCGGTCTGGGCGCGGCGGATTTGCGCGGACTCATAGCGGTCGACGTGACCATCGCGCATCGCCCGGCGCTGCAGTTCGTCGATGCGGCGCTGCTCGGCCTGCAAGCGATTGTATTCCTCACGCGTAAGGTCGCCGCGCCGCCAAGCGTGCTCGATCCGCCGCTCCTGGAACGCCTCGCGGCGGTTGCCGAGGCGATCGCCCCAGTCGTAGGCATTGGCGGAGCCGGTGAGCGTGATCAGGCCGAGCGCGGCAAGGGCGAGCGTCTTCATGGGGAGGCATCCTCTGTTGAACCGATCGGTCGGGCCGGGCGTCGCCCGTTCAGTGCCCGACCTTGTGAACACGAGGATGCCAGCCGCGCGCTGAACCCGTTCTGAACCGTGTATTTAGCTCGCGTTCATTCGCTTCGGCACGGAGGCGCGGGGATGATTGCGCCGGCAGGCGGCGCTTCCGGCGCGCTTTGACGGCTTCCTGCACCGAAGTTGCAACCGGCGCCGGTCGCACGGCATCTGCTCGCGACCCGTCCATTCGAGACGGAAGGCCCGGTGGACCGCTCTGCGGCTATTGTCGTGGTCAGGGTGCGAGGCCCTGCTCTGGGCCGTCGTCACGCCAGGACCTGCCTGAGCACGCCGGGCAGCGCCTCAGGAATGTCCTCGGCGATGAGCCCCGGCCCCAATCTCTCCCCGCACGCGCCGTGCAGCCACACGGCCGCGCATGCCGCCTCGAACGCAGCCATTCCCTGCGCCATGAGCCCCGTGATGAGCCCCGCCAGCACGTCGCCCGACCCCGCCGTGGCGAGCCACGGCGGCGCGTTCTCGTTGATGGCGGCCCTGCCGTCGGGCGCCGCGATGACGGTGTCCGGTCCCTTGAGCACGACGGTCGCACCGCTCAGCGCCGCGGCTGCGCGCGCCCGCTCGAGCTTGGAGCCGCGAGCCTCGGGAAAAACCCGCCTGAACTCGCCCTCGTGCGGCGTCAGCACCACGCGCGCGAGTGGCCCGCCCGGAGTTGCGACCGCGGCTGCCCGTGTCAGCCGGAAGAGCGCCTCGGGCTCATCGGCGAAGGACGTGAGCGCGTCGGCATCGAGCACCGCCCCGGATCGGACGTTGCTCATCACGATCTCGACCATGCGCCGTGTTCCCACGGCAACGCCGGCGCCGGGGCCGATCAGCACCGCATTCCGCCGCGAGTCGCTGAGCACGTCGGCGAGGCCATCGGGCGGCGCGAACGGCGCAAGCATGATCGCCGTAAGGTTCGCTGCATTGACGAGCAGCGCCTCGTTCGGGCTGGCCACCGTCACGAGCCCCGCGCCCGCCCGCAACGCGCCGCGCGCCCCGAGGCGGCTGGCTCCGGTCATCTGCGCGGGGCCGGACACGACGACGGCATGGCCCCGGGCATACTTGTGAGTCTCAACGTCCGGCGTGGGAAAGGCGGCTCGCCAGAGGCCGGGCGCGTTCGCAAAAGTCTTCGGCGCGATCCACTGCAGGACGCAGTCCGGGATGCCGATGTCGGCGACGACGACGCGCCCGCACAGGCGTCGGCCCGGCATTAGGAGATGGCCGGGCTTGCGCCGGAAAAACGTGACCGTCGCTGTCGCGGTGACCACCGGTCCTCCCGCTTCGCCGCTCGTTCCGTCGAGGCCGCTCGGCACATCGACCGCGAGCACCGGGAGCGAGCTGGCTCGCAGGGCGTCGACGACGCGAGCGGCGGCCCCTTCAAGAGGCCGCGACAGGCCGGCGCCGAACAGGGCGTCGATGACGAGTGCGCACGATTGGATCGCTTGCGGCGCGCAATCCCCGGTGAGCGTCTCGACCGGCCCGGTCCACCGCCTCGCCATTGTCGCGGCATCGCCTTTCAACCTGTCGAGGGCTACGAGGCAGGCGACGCGCACGTCGAAGCCACGCTCCCGGAGCACGCGCGCAGCCACGAAACCATCGCC
>CAYWBX010000311.1:0-4929 GCA_964456015.1 uncultured Hyphomicrobiaceae bacterium
GACCCCGCAGCGCGGACAGGCTTGACCGGCACGGGGCGGCCGGACCTCGACCTGACGCGGGGACGGGGCGTGAGGCCCGGTTGAGCCCGGTGCATCTGTCGACCGCGCCTGGACCGCTTCGGCCTTGAGCGCGCCGGGCGCCTCATCGCCGCGCGAGGCAGCCGCATCATGGCCCTTCGGTTGCAGGAAGCCGATCCGGCGCATGTGGCTTTCGATGATGCCCCCGATCGCCGCGAGCAGGCTCGGCACGTAGTGGCCGTCCATCCATTGGCCGCCCTGCGGATCGAAGACGGCCTTGAGCTCCTCGACGACAAAAGTGACATCGCCGCCCCGCCGGAACACGGCGCTGATCATCCGGGTCAGGGCGACCGTCCAGGCATAGTGTTCGAGGTTCTTGGTATTGATGAAGATCTCGAACGGACGTCGGCGACCGTTCTGCTCGATGTCGTTGATGGTGACGTAGATGGCGTGGTCGCTGCCGGCCCACTTGAGCTTGTAGGTGTAGCCGGCAAGAACGGGAGCGCGCTCGAGCGGCTGCGCCATGTATACGACGCCGGCCTCGAGGGACCCTGCGATCTGTGCGGGCTGGCGCGTCGTGTCCACTCCGCCGGCTGCGCCAGTCTCCGCGGGCGCTGCGACGCCGCGGGCCGCGGCTGCGACGAGGTCCGCCGGGCGACGTACCGAGACGAGCGGTGCGCCGGGCGCCGAGGGAGAAGCCGGTCGGACCTGGGGGGGCGTTGCAAGGACCGAGCCCGTCACCGGGTTAGGGCGGAACGTCGTGCACCCTTTGAGGCCCAGATCATAGGCGTCCTTATAGATGTCGCGGAATGCCTCGAAAGGAATGCTCTCGGGGCAGTTGATGGTCTTGGAGATCGAGCTGTCGACGTGCTCCTGCACGGCCGCCTGCATGACCAGATGGTCGCGCGGCGACAGGCTTTCGGCCGTCACGAACACGGCGGGCAGCGGACGCTCTGCGCCCATCTCGGCGCGGTAGCGACGAACGGCGTAGTCCTCGACCAGTTCTTCGCGTACCGCGTCGCCGGCGCCGCGAATGCGCCGGGTATAGTGATGGGCGAACACGGGCTCGATGCCGCTCGAAACGTTGCCCGCCAGCAGCGAGATGGTGCCGGTCGGGGCGACCGACGTCAGGCAGCCGTTGCGTGCGCCGTGGCGCGCGATTGCCCGGCGCACGTCGGCGTCGAGCTTCGCGACGTTCGGAGAGGCAAGGAACGGCTGGCTCTCGAACAGCGGGAACGGGCCTTTCTCGGACGCGAGCGCCGCGCTCGTCGCATAGGCCGCACGGGCGATGGCTGCCATCCAGCCGCCGGCGGCGCGGACGGCGGCATCGCTGCCGTAGGTGATCCCGCACATGATCAATGCGTCGGCGAGCCCGGTGACGCCGAGGCCGATGCGGCGCTTCGACTTGGCTTCGCGGCGCTGCGGGGCAAGCGGATAGGCCGAGACGTCGATGACATTGTCGAGGAAGCGCACCGCCAACGCCGCCAGCGCCTCGAGACGCCCCATATCGATCCGCGCCTCGGACGTGAACGGCTTCTCGACGAGGCGCGCCAAATTGATGGAGCCAAGCAGACAGGCGCCATAAGGCGGCAGCGGCTGCTCGCCGCATGGGTTCGTCGCGTGGATCGTCTCGCAATAGGCGAGATTGTTGCGCGCGTTGATGCGATCGATGAACACGACGCCGGGTTCGGCATAGGCGTAGTTTGCCCGCATGATGCGGTCCCAGAGGGCGCGCGCGTCGACTGTCCGGTAAACTTTGCCCGCAAATGTCAGCGACCAGGGGCGGCCTTCCGCCACGGCGGCCATGAACGCATCCGGGACGAGCACCGAAAGATTGAAGTTGCGCAGCCGCCCCGGATCGGCCTTGGCGTCGATGAACTGCTCGATGTCGGGATGGTCGCAGCGCAGAGTGCCCATCATGGCGCCGCGCCTCTGGCCCGCCGACATGATCGTCCGGCACATGGCGTCCCAGACGTCCATGAAACTGACCGGCCCCGAGGCGCCGGCGCCGACGCTGCGGACCAGGGCGCCCGCCGGTCGCAGCGTCGAGAAATCGTGCCCGATGCCGCCGCCCTTCTGCATGGTGAGGGCGGCTTCCTTCACATTGTCGAAGATGGAGCCGAGGTCATCGGCGATGCGTCCCATGACGAAACAATTGAACAACGTCACGTCGCGGCCCGTCCCAGCACCGGCGATGATGCGGCCGGCGGGCAGAAACGTCAGAGCGCGCATGGCCTCGAAAAACCGGGCCTCCCAGCGCCCGCGCACGCGCTTTCGCTCGGGTGCGGCGGCTGCCCGCGCAACCCTTGCCCAGGTCTCTTCGAGCGACCCTTCGAGCGGCGTGCCGTCGCCGTCCTTCAGGCGATACTTGGCGTCCCAGATATGCTCCGAGATCGGCGGAAGCTGGTCGGCAGACTCGGGCATCGCGACAACGACCTTGGAGACGCTAGCTACATAAACAATCTAGCCGCGTCTCCGTTACCAGTCAACAAATGTTCCTGTTAAGTTCTCTTTTTTGTCTAGCGCCCGGCCACCGGTTCTTCTGGTTGGCGCGGCTCGGCATCGCGACCCGGGATCGGCGGCGGAAGCGGGCCGGCCGCCGCCTCCTTGATGAGGCGCTCGCTTGCCGCCTCGATCGCGGTCTCGATGCGGCGGCGAAACTCCATGCGCGCCAGCCCGGGCGGAATGACGTCAAGGAACTCGACGACAATCGTGCCCGGATAGCGCATGAGGCTGCGGCGCGGCCAGTAGAGCCCCGAATTGAGTGCCAGCGGCACGCAGGGCACACCCAGCTCCTCGTAAAGCGCGACGTAGCCGGGCTTGTAGTCGGGCGGCGCGCCGGGCGCCCGCCGCGTCCCCTCGGGGAAGATCAGGATCTCGCGCCCCTGCGCCGCTCGGTCCCGCGCATCCTTGAGCATCCGCTTGAGTGCCACGGCAGCACGGTCCCGACTGACAAGAATGTGGGCGAACTTCACGCAGAACCAGCCGTAGACAGGTATCCACTTCAGTTCCTCCTTGAGCACGATCGCCGGATCGCGAAAGAGCGGGATCAGCGCGAACGTGTCCCAGGCGGACTGGTGCTTGGCCACGATCAGGCAGGCCTCCGCCGGCAGCTTCGAGGCTCCGCGCACGTCCAGTCCGGTGCCGCAGATCACACGCAGCAGCCAGGTGCAGGTGATGCCGTGCAGGCGCAACCCCTGCATGGCCCACGACCGCGGCGCGAGCAGCAGCCAGATGCCGAGCCCAAGAAACAGCGCCGTGACGCCATAGAATGCGATGGCGAAAGCGAGCGACCGGCTTACGAGCAGAATCCTGTCCATCAGATTGGGCTCGAACCACTCATCGTCCTGCTGCCGGCGACACTCGGATCAATGGCTTGCACCATCCGGCTGGCCTGGATGCGCACCGAGGCGAAGATGTATTTAAGATACTCGCCGACCAGAATACGCAGAGAGGTGCGGTCGGACCACCAACCTGCCAATTGCACGTGGCGCGACGGCACGGGATGGGCGATCAAGTGCGCCTGCGGCATGGCGCGGGTGAACTCGGCAAGGCTGCGCGGCATGTGGTGGCTCGATGTGACGACGATGAGACGCCGGAACCCCCAGCGTGTGGCCCATTGGGCGGCCTCCTCGGCATTGCCAATGGTGTTTGTTGCAGCATAGCCCAGATCCACGCAGCATCGGGCGGCAGCCTTCGTCTCACCCAGACGACGCAACAGCTCCTCCGGCGACTTGTGACGCGTATTGACGCCGCTGATGAGCAGCCGGCGTCCCCGTCCCTCGCCGAGCAACTCGACGCCGACGCTGATCCGGTCCTCACCGCCCGTGAGAACCACGATGCCGTCGGCGCCGCCACCGACTGCGGCCGAAATCGCGCGCACCCGGTCGACGAACGCCACGAAGCCAACGGTCAGGGCGACGACTGCCGCCACTGCGAGGATCACAAGCCCTCTCAGCAGTCGCGCCATGTCCCGCGTCATCTCCCGCCGCGTATCACCCGCTCGAATGCGAACACACCGACCGCTGGCAGACTACCAGCTTTCGCCTTCGCGACCAGCCCGACGCTCGAGGCTCATTGCTGACTGTTCAAAATCCGGTACACGCTCACTCGGGACGTCAGCATGCACAGCGCCGCGATGATCGCCACGACCGCAACAAGCACAAAATATCCGGCCGAATCCAGTGTCCCCACGCCCACGAGGCGGCGCAGCTCGGCCATCGTGGCCGTACCGCCGCCGAGCAACTCCATGCCCATCGGCATGAAAAAGAAGACGAGCATGGCAAGCGTCGCCCCGACGAGGCCTGCTCTGACACCGAGCCGCAGAAAGTGACGCTCGAACTCGCGTGCGATGAAGCGGTCCGAAGCGCCGACGAAGTGAAGAACCTCGACGATCTCTCGGTTGGCGCTCATCGAACTGCGGGTCGCCGAGATGATGATGGCCATCGTTGCAGCGCCCACCAGGAACAGAATGGCGAGCCCCCCGAGCGCCAGCGACCCCGTCACCGTCCGGATCTGGTGCTGCCACTGGCGATGATCGTCGAGGGTTACGCCTTTGAACTGCTGAGCGAGCTTCTGGCGCAGACTTGCGAAATCCGGAGGCGCACTGCGGTCGAGGTCGATTGCAATGAGGCGCGGCAACGGCAGCGACTTCAGGACGTCGGAGGTTCCGAGCCAGGGCTCGATCATGGCTGCCGAAGCGTCAAGGCTCATGGGCTTCACCGTTCGGACGCCCGGTTGCTGCGCCATGAAGGCAGCGACATCCTTGACGAGACGTTCCGTGTCCACCTTTTCGCGCGCCTCGACCTGAATGGTCACCTCGCTCGCAATATCACGCAGCCACGCCGAGGCAGATTGGTTGACCATGTAGACTGCGCCGGCCGTCAGACAAGCGAGGAAGCACATGATGGT
>CAYWBX010000312.1:0-4917 GCA_964456015.1 uncultured Hyphomicrobiaceae bacterium
GGAGTTCTACAAGTCGTCGGAGATTTTCGCCGCCGACCTCGCTACGATCCACACCCGCGCCTGGCAATTCGTCGCACACGCCTGCGCCATCGCTCTCCCCGGCGACTACCTGACCTGGAGGATCGGCGGCCACTCCATCATCCTCGTGCGTGGACATGACGGCGAGGTGCGCGCCTTCCACAACGTCTGCCGACATCGTGGCTCGCGGATCTGCGCGGAAGGAGGCGGCAGTGCGCGTCGGCTCGTGTGCCCCTACCACCGCTGGACCTATGACCTCGACGGACGCCTCCTCACCGCGACCGACCGCGAGTTCGGCGTGGCACGCGAGGAGCTCGGCCTGAAGCCGGTGGCTCTATGCGACGTCGAAGGGCTGATCTTCGTGTCACTGGCGGCCTCCCCGCCCGATTTCGAGCCGGCCGCGCGGCTCATGGCCCCGCAGCTGCGCCGCCACGGCTTTGCTCGCGCAAAGGTCGCGCATCGCATCGACTATCTCGTCAGGGCCAACTGGAAGCTCGTCTTCGAGAATAATCGCGAGTGCTACCACTGCGCCGCGCACCATCCCGAGTACATCGCCGCGACCTACGACCTGCAGCGCGATGATGCCATTGTCGATCCCCGGCACGCCGCCGAGGTCGACGCCGTCATCGACGCAGCGGCCCGGCGCTTCGAGGCCATGGGTCTTGGGCCAGCGAGCCTCTCCTCCGACATGGCCGGCTGCTACTATCGCTGCAACCGCACGCCATTGATGCAGGGCTTCGAGACGGAGAGCCTGGACGGCAAGCGGGTCGCGCCGCTGATGGGCGACCTGCCAGGCTACGACTGCGGCACGCTGAGAACGACGGTGTTCCCGAACTTCTGGCAGCACGCCAACGCCGACCATGCGGTCGCGGCGAGGTTGACGCCTCTTGCCGCCGATCTCACGCACGTGCAAGGCACCTGGATTGTCGACAAGGACGCCGTCGAGGGCCGCGACTACACGCTCGACCGCCTGCTGCCCGTCTGGGACCGGACAAACCGCCAGGACTGGGCGATCTGCGAGGCCCAGCAGCAGGGCGTGTCATCGCCCGCCTATGAGCCTGGGCCGCTGTCGCGGCTGAGGGAAAGGAATGTCGCCCAGTTTCTCGACTGGTATCTCGGCGAGATGAGGAGCCGCTCGACATGAGCGTTCCCAAGCAAGCTCGCATCGTCATCATCGGCGGCGGCGCCATCGGCTGCTCCATCGCCTATCACCTCGCCAAGCTCGGCGAGCGCGACGTGCTCCTCCTCGAGAAGAGCGGTCTTACGCACGGATGCACCTGGCACGCGGCGGGCCTCGTTGGGCAACTGCGCAGCAAGCGCAACCTGACGCGCATGATGCAGTATTCGGCCGAGCTCTATGGCCGGCTCGAGGCCGAGACCGGCCAGGCGGTGGAGTGGAAGCGGGTCGGGTCGCTGAGGCGCGCCGCCTCGCTCAACCGCTGGAGCGAGTTGAAGCGCATGGCGACGACCGCGCGCAGCTTCGGTTTCGAGCTCTACGAGATATCGCCGGCGGAGGCTGTCGAGAGGTTTCCGCTCATCGACCGCAAGGGTATCGTCGGCGCGGTGTTCGTGCCGGGCGACGGCCACGTGGAGCCGTCGAGCCTGACCCAGGCCTATGCCAGGGGCGCGCGCAACGGCGGCGTCAGGATCGTCGAGAAGGTGGCCGCTACGGGCATCGAGACGACCGACCGGCGAGCCGTGGCAGTTCTGACCGACGGCGGGCGGATCGAGGCCGAGATCGTCGTCAATGCGGCGGGACTGTGGGCGCGCGAAGTGGCGCGTATGGCGGGTATCGACGTGCCAGCCGGCATTGTTGAGCACCAGTACGTCGTCACCCAGAGGAGCGAGCGTATTCCCGATGGCCTGCCGACGCTGCGCGATCCCGACGCAATCTTCTACCTGAAGCCCGAGCCAAAGGCCCTCGCCATCGGCGGCTGGGAGCGGTGCACGGTCCCGTTCGGCGTCGGCGGCATGCCCAGAGAGTTCGGCCGCGAGCTCCTGCCAGCGAACATGGAGCGGCTTGAGGAGTTCATGGCTCCGGCCGTGGAGCGGCTGCCCGCTCTTGCCGACATCGGCATCAAGACCGTTATCAACGGGCCGATCCCCATCTCGCCCGACGGCGAGCCGATCATGGGACTGGCACCTGGCCTCGACAACTTCTACGTGGCCTGCGGCTTCACCTCCGGCATCGCAGCGAGCGGCGGCGCCGGCCGGGCGATGGCAGAGTGGATCACGCACGGCTCGCCGACGCGCGACCTCTGGGCCTTCGATGTGCGCCGCTTCGGCCCGCATCACTGCGGCAGTCGCTACCTTTCCGAGCGGTCCGTCGAAAGCTACTGGCGCTACTATCAGATCCATTGGCCGGTCGACGAGCCCGCGGCGGGCCGCCGCGGCCGCCGCAGCCCGCTCTACCAGACGCTCCTCGCCCATGGCGCCGTGCTCGGCTCGCGCTTTGGCTGGGAGCGGCCGAACTGGTTTGCGCCGGATGGCACCGAGCGCCTCGATCGACCGTCCTTCGAAAGCCGGCCCAACTGGTTCGCCGCCGTCGGCGAGGAAGCCCGCGCCATGCGGAGCGCCGTCGGCGTTTGCGACATGTCGTCCTTCACCAAGCTCGAGATCTCTGGTCGTGATGCGGCGGCCGCCCTGCAGCGGATTGCCGCCAACGACGTGATGAAGCCGCCGGGCAGCCTCGTCTATACGCAGATCCTCAACGATAGGGGCGGCATCGAGGCCGACCTCACCATTACGCGCCTCGCCGAGGACCGCTTCTATGTCGTCACGGGATCGGGCTTCGGCATCCGCGACCGTGATACGATTGAGCGCAATCTGCCCGCGGGTGCCGCCGTCTCGATCGCCGACGTCACGACGTCGAGGGCCGTCATCGCGCTGATGGGGCCCAATGCGCGGTCTCTCCTCGCAGAGGTCGCCGAGGCCGATATTTCGAACGAGGCCTTCCCGTATTTGACGGCACGGCCCATTCCCATCGGCTACGCGCAGGCGATGGCGCTGCGGGTCAGCTACGTTGGCGAGCTCGGCTACGAATTGCATGTGCCTGTCGAATACGCGCTCGACGTCTACGAGCGGATCGCCGCGGCGGGCGCAAGGCATGGGCTAAAGAACGTCGGTTATCGCGCCATCGACAGCTTGCGGCTCGAGAAGCGCTACCTCTATTGGGGCGCCGACATCACGCCGGACTATACCCCGCTTGAGGCTGGCCTGGGTTTTGCCGTCGCCTTCGGCAAAGGCGATTTTCTCGGCCGCGCTGCGCTCGAGCGGCAGCATGCCGAGGGCATCAGGCAGAGGCTGTGCACTTTCCTCGTCGAGGATCCGATTTCCCTCTATGGCGGAGAGGCCATTTGGCGCCAGGGCCGCGTTGTCGGCATGACGACGAGCGCGGGCTTTGGGCATTCGATCGGCAAGAGCATCGCCTTCGGCTATCTGGCACTGGAAGACGCCGACTCCGACGCTTATGAGATCGAGAGCTTCGGGCGGCGCGTGCCAGCGCGCCGGTCGGCGAAGGCCGCCTATGACCCCGACGGCAAGCGGCTCAGGTCATAGAAGTTGCCGGGGGACAAGGCATGCATCCGACCATTGAGCCCATTCCGAGCGACGAGCAACTGCCCGACGAGGTCGATGTCGCCGTCGTCGGTGGCGGCATCGTCGGTGCCGCCGCCACGTATTTCCTGGCCAAAGCCGGCAAGTCGGTCGCGCTGATCGAGAAGGGCCGCGTCGGAGCCGAGCAGTCGGGCCGCAACTGGGGCTGGTGCCGGCAACAGAATCGCGACGCCCGCGAGCTGCCGCTCGCCATCCAGTCCATGGCCCTGTGGGACCGACTCGGCGGTGAGATCGGCCGCGACCTCGGGTTCCGGCGCTGCGGCCTCATTTACGCCAGCAACGATGCGAGCCAGATCGCACAATGGGAGAGGTGGCGGGCGACAGCGAAGGAGTTCGGCGTCGACACGCGCATGCTCACCGCGTCAGAGGCGGCGGCGATGACGAACACCGGCCGAGCCTGGCTCGGCGGCGTTCATTCGATCAGCGACGGAAAGGCCGAGCCGGCACTCGCTGCTCCGTATCTGGCTCTCGGCGCGCGCGACCGCGGGGCCTCGATTCACCAGAGCTGTGCCGCCAGGGGCCTCGATATCACCAACGGCGCGGTGTCGGGCGTCGTCACCGAGAGGGGCCTGATCCGAACGTGCCGCGTCATCCTGGCCGGAGGCGCGTGGGCCTCGGCCATGTGCCGTCATCACGGCCTCAAATTCCCGCAGGCCAGTGTCCGCTCGACGATCCTGCGCACTCACATTGCTCCCGAGGGCCAGGAAGCCTTCTACTGCCCAGATGTCGCGCTGACGCGTCGCCTCGACGGCAGCTACACGATTGCGATAAGCGGCAAGGGCAGGCTGGAGATTACCCCGCAGGGTCTGCGCTACGCGCGCCAGTTCCTGCCGATGTTCATCAAGCGGTTCAAATCTCTCGAGCTCAGCGCCGGCTCCTCTTTCTTCAAGGGGCCGGAAGCCCTGGCGCGATGGACCGAGGACGAAATAACCCCGTTCGAGAAGATGCGCGTCCTAGCGCCACCTCCCGATCGCCGCGCCGTAGACCTGACTTTGTCGCGCGCCCGCGCGCTTTTTCCCTGGCTAGGTTCAGTCGGCGTACGTGAAAGCTGGGCGAGCTACATCGATTCCACCCCTGACGCGGTGCCGGTCATCTCGCCCGTCGCGGGTCTCGAAGGCCTCGTCCTGGCGGCGGGCTTCAGCGGACATGGCTTCGGCATCGGTCCGGCCGCCGGCCATCTCGCCGCCGATCTCGCGGTCGGCGCGACGCCAATCGTCGACCCGCGTCCGATCCGCCATGCGCGATTGATCGACGGCTCGAGCGGCGAGATCGGCGATTTCTGAG
>CAYWBX010000313.1:0-4902 GCA_964456015.1 uncultured Hyphomicrobiaceae bacterium
GGCATCCGTTTCAGGAATTTCGGAAAGCTCTTCCACGAAGACGGCACCCTTTTGCCGCAATTCCTCCACCACATAGCGGTTGTGCACGATCTCGTGACGCACGTAGACGGGGGGGCCGTACTTCGCCAGCGCCAGCTCGACGATTTTGATGGCCCGGTCGACACCGGCGCAGAACCCGCGAGGGGCGGCGAGCAGAACGGTAAGCTTGGGGCGCGGCAGCGGTGGCGTCATGGGAGCCTGGGGATTTGGGTGCGGCGTGTGCGGGGGTGAGGTCGGCTCGGGTGCGGCTGCAACAGTCGGTTACCTGAGTTGATCGTCAAGTCGGCACGGCAGAACGCGAAGTCCGTGCGCCAGCGAGGTGCTACACTTGACTGAATTCTGCAACAAGCGCCATGGTCGCGCGAGTGGCGTCGGGGGAAGTCGGCGAGTCGCGCGTCAGATGCGGCGGCCGGAATTGGACGGGACGATAGTGGCTCACTCCGGATCGGGATCGGCGGGCGCCGTAGTCCGTTTTGCGGTCGGATTGCTTGCGACGGTAGCGCTTGCTGGCTGCGGCATGGGCTCGCTCGGCGCGGGCATGGGCGGCATGTTCGGAGGCGGCGCCGCTTCGAAAGCCTCGGATCAGCCGCTAACAAAAGAAAAAATGTTGACGGCGGCCAAGGCCGAAGGATCGAGCCTCAGCGGCGATCTCGCGGGCGGCTGTCCGCGCTTCCAGGTCTGGCCGCGGGATCATCACGTGACCATTTACGAGCCCGGCCGCGCCGGTGACGGGCTGGGCGTGTTGCACCGCGGCGAGATTACGCAGACCGCCCGCGAATGCCAGATCGAAGGCAACCGGGTGACCGTGAAGTATGGGTTCTCCGGGCGGGTTCTTCTTGGGCCGCGCGGCAAGGCCGGCACCGTGCAGCTGCCGGTGAACATCTTCGTTACTGACGCCAAGCGCGAGCGCATTCAGAACGATCGGACCACGGTCGACGTCGCCATCAGTTCCGACAAGCCGATCGGTTACTTTTCGGCGGTGCGAACGCTGTCGTTCAATGTGCCGGAAGGCGCCCGGCCCGGCGAGTTCGAGATCTTTGTTGGCTTCGACCAGAAGGCCCCGGGGGCCGGTTGAGCCCGCATCGCCGCGAAAGTCCCGAAGGCGCCGCGCCTGCGCCGTCGCATGATCTGAACGAGAGCGCCGCCGCAAGGATGCGATTGACTTGGCCGGTTGCGCATCTATGTTCGATGCCAAAGCCATCCGAGGCCAGCGGAAGAGACCGGCGACGCAAGGCGCGTGCGGCCGGCGCCGAAGGAGCAACCGCCCCGGAACCTCTCAGGCAGAAGGACCGCTGGCTGATGGCACTCTGGAAAGCGGCGTTGCCTGGCTGCAAGGCCGGGCGTCGTCCACCGAAGGGGTAAGGTCGAGGTCATCCGACGGTCTGCGCCAGGACGCAAGCCGCCGGACGAAGGGCAGAGCAGCCGCAGCATTCGGTTGCAACGTCTGTTGACGCGGCCGAATTCTCTCAGGTCCCGTGACAGAGGGGGCTTCATCCGCGCGCAGCGATGCGCGTGACGGCGAAGCTGCCTTGGGACCTCGACCGATGGCCTCCCCCGCCACAGCTAACCCACCGAAGCGCACGCCGCTTTACGACATCCACGTTGCGTCTGGTGCGCGGATGGTCCCGTTCGCCGGCTACGAAATGCCGGTGCAGTATCCGATGGGCATCCTGAAGGAGCACCTTTGGACCCGAGAGAAGGCCGGCCTCTTCGACGTCGCACACATGGGGGTGTGCTTTCTGCAGGGACCCGACCATGCAACGACAGCGGCCGCCCTCGAGCGGCTTGTTCCTGCCGACATTGCTGCGCTCAGACCCGGCCAGCAGCGCTACACGCAGCTTCTTGCTGACGACGGCGGCATCCTCGACGATTTGATGGTGACGCGTTCGCCGGAGCCGACGAGCGACGGCAATCTCGTCCTGGTCGTCAACGCCGCCTGCAAGGACGCCGATTATGCGCACATGCGCGCGCATCTGCCGGACAATGTGAAGCTGTTCGTCGCCGACGAGCGCGCGCTGGTGGCGCTCCAGGGACCCGCGGCCGTCGCCGTTCTCGAGCGGCTCGTCCCCGGCATCGGGGCGCTGGGGTTCATGACCGGCGCTTACGCCACCCTGGCAGGCCAGACGGTGTTCCTCACGCGCTCCGGCTACACCGGCGAGGACGGCTTCGAGATCGCGCTCCCGGCCGCACACGCTGTCCGCATCTGGCAGACGCTCGTCGCCGATCCGCAGCTCCAGCCGATCGGGCTCGGAGCGCGCGATTCGCTGCGTCTCGAGGCAGGGCTTTGCCTTTATGGCCACGACATCGACCGCAGCACGTCGCCGATCGAGGCCGGACTGCATTGGTCGATCCAGAAGCGCCGTCGCGAGATGGGCGGTTTTCCAGGCGCCGACCGCATCCAGCGGGAGTTGCGGGACGGGCCCTCACGCCGCCGCGTCGGCATTCGTCCCGAAGGCCGCGCCCCGGCGCGCGAGGGAACCGAAATCCTCTCCATGGCGGGCGAGCGCATCGGCGCCGTCACGTCCGGTGGTTTCGGCCCCACCGTCAATGCGCCCGTCGCGATGGGCTACGTGGCGTCCGCCCACGCCGCGCCCGGCACGAAGGTCCAGCTTGTCGTCCGCGGCAAGCCGCTGCCGGCGCAGATCGTGAGCTTGCCATTCGTGCCGCATCGCTATGTCCGCAAGTCGGCTTGAGATTTCGGGAGGGAGAAGGGAATGGAACGCTTCAGCAAGGATCATGAGTGGGTGCGCGTCGCCGGCGACGTGGCAACCGTCGGCATCACCAAACATGCGACCGAGCAGCTGGGCGACGTCGTCTTTGTCGAGGTACCGGAGGTCGGTCGCAAGGTGACGGCGGGCGAGGCCTGCGCCGTCGTCGAGAGCGTCAAGGCGGCGAGCGACGTCTACGCGCCGGTCACGGGCGAAGTGATCGAAGCCAACGCCGCAATCGCGGCTTCGCCCGGCGCCGTCAACGAGGACCCGGAGGGTAATGGCTGGTTCTTCAAGCTGAGACTTGCCAACCCGAGCGAACTCGCATCGCTGATGGACCGGGCCGCCTACGATCAGTTCGTCAAGGACAACGGGTGATCACACGTATGGTGCAAGTCTCGGGAAGGCATCAGTTGCAGGCCGCGTTGTCGCGGAGCTTTAAGCCTTGCCTCAGTTCAAAGCATCGCTTCTTTGACCCAGCCTGCTTCTTCTGCCCCTTCATTTTCTTCTTCTGCTTGTGCTGTTCGACGATCGGCTCGTGGTCGATCGTCCAGGCCCGGGGCGAGACTGAGGTTGCCGAGATGGCGATGGCAATCAATGCGGCGACCGAAAGGACTTTGAGGAGCATGTGCGCCACTCCAAACTATGGAAAGAGGTTATCGGGCGACGCACCAATCCGCAAGAACGCGGTGTGCTTTGAATTGCTGCAGCGGGTCTGAACGCGCGGTTGCTCGCATTTTCGCTGCCGATACGGACATCGAACCTGTGAACCGAGGTCTCCATGCGCTACCTTCCCTTGTCCGACGCCGATCGTCGGGAGATGCTTGGCAAGGTTAACGTCGCGTCGATCGACGATCTGTTCGCTGCCGTCCCGCCCGGCAAGCTGATGCGCGAGCTGCCGCGGCTGCCGAAGGCCAAGAGCGAGCTCGAGGTCGAGCGCGAGCTCGGCATTCTGGCCGCGCGCAACACGCCGGCAGGCTCGGTCCCATTCTTCGTCGGCTGCGGCGCCTATCGCCACCATGTGCCGGCGAGCGTCGATCACCTGATCCAGCGCTCGGAGTTCCTGACCAGCTACACGCCCTATCAGCCCGAGATCTCGCAGGGCACGCTGCAGTACCTCTTCGAGTTCCAGACCCAGGTGGCAATGCTGACCGGCATGGAGGTGGCGAACGCCTCCATGTACGACGGCTCGACGGCGGCTGCCGAAGCGGTGCTGATGGCGCATCGCATCACGCGCCGCAAGAAGGCGATCGTCTCGGGCAACCTGCATCCGCACTATGCGGCAGTGATCGAAACGCTCTCGCGCCACGGCGGCGCCGAACTCACGCAATTGCCGCCGTCGCCGATCGAAGACGAGGATCTCGCCGCGGCGATCGATGGCGGAACGAGCTGCGTCGTCGTGCAGTATCCGGACCTCTTCGGCAATGTCCGAGACCTCAGGCCGCTTGCCGCGGCCGTCCATGCGGCGGGCGCCCTGCTCATCGTCGCGGTGACGGAGGTCGTGGCGCTCGGCGCCATCCTGTCGCCGGGCGAGATGGGTGCTGACATTGTGGTTGCCGAGGGCCAGTCGCTCGGCAACGGGTTAAATTTCGGCGGGCCCTACGTCGGGCTCTTTGCGACGAGCAACAAGCACGTCCGCCAGATGCCGGGCCGCCTCTGCGGCGAGACGGTCGACGCCGAGGGCCGTCGCGGCTATGTGCTGACGCTCTCGACGCGCGAGCAGCACATCCGCCGCGAGAAGGCGACGAGCAACATCTGCACGAACTCGGGGCTCTGCGCGCTCGCCTTCAGCATCCATTTGACGCTGCTTGGCGAGAGCGGACTGCGGCGGCTGGCGGCGCTCAATCACGCCAACGCCGTCGATCTGGCGGAACGCCTGGCGCGGGTGAAGGGCGTAAAGGTCTTGAATGGCGCGTTCTTCAACGAGTTCACGATCCGCGTGCCGGGCGATGCGGTGGCCGTGATCGACCGGCTGGCGGACAAGGGCATTCTCGGCGGCGTGCCGGTCTCCCGCCTGCTGCCGGATCATACGGGACTTGCTGGCGACATCATCTGCGCCGCGACCGAGATCAATACCGATGCCGATCGCGCCGCGTTCGCCGAAGCGCTGGGGTCGGTGCTGTGAGCGCGTCGCTGCAACAGGCACTGTTGGCAG
>CAYWBX010000314.1:0-4888 GCA_964456015.1 uncultured Hyphomicrobiaceae bacterium
CGACGCCGGCTGCGGAAAGCAACTTTCTGCGACTGGCGCTGGCGGAGGCCAGAACGATGCGGGGTGCCGGATGGCCGCTCATGTCGGGTGGAGCTCTTCAACAGGGACCGGGCGAGGGATAGCACCCCGGGCACCGGCTGGGCCAGCGTACTTTTGGTTTGCGACCGGCGGTCGTAAGCGCAGCGGCCCGGGATCCTGCATCAGCGGAAATGGTAGGGCACGACGTAGCTCAGCTGGCTCGGCGAAAGGCCCCTCGGCGGTGGCGGGAACCGGACGCGGCGGACGGCGGCTAGGGCCGTCTCGTCAAGCGCCCGGACACCGCTCGAAGTCTGCACGCGAGCGTGCGCCAGCGCGCCGTCCGCACCGATAACGAAGGCGATACGAACAGAGCCGCGCAATCGCGGACCCGGGGGGGCTGGGCGGGCGCGCGCCAGCGCCGCTGTCACCGCTGCGGCATAATGCTCGATCTCTCCCGGGCTTGCCGCCGCGGCCGCGAGTGACCCGCTTGCAAGCACGTCGCTTGCGGCCGCCGGAGCACCCCCGGTCGCCAGGTTGGCCGAGGGCGCGTCCGGGGTTCGAGGCCCTGGCTGTGGCTCCTCGCGGTCCTTTTCGTGCAGCGTCTCAGGCTCGACCGGCTTCGCCGTGGCAGCCTTGACCTCTGTTTCCGTGGGATCGGCGGGGGCCGGCTCAGCTTCGGCGGCGACGAACGGCCCGACGTGCGACGAAGTTTCCGTCGGGAAGGTACGTGCCGCGGGCGGGCCTGACACTGGCTCCAGGTCCTGCGTGCCCTGCTCGGGTGATACACGCACAGACGCGGCCGCCGCCTCGTCCTGCGTCGACGATGAACTCTCGAGTGCTCGGGCAGAGACCAGCGCCACCTCGATGCTCACGGCTTCAAGATCGCTCCCGCGGGCGCCGACCGGCCCCGTGTCGATCGCAAGAGCCAGACCGGCAATGATGGCGGCATGCGCTGCAGCCGCGATGAGGCAGGCGGGCAACATTGCCAGCCGTCCGCCGCCTCTGGTGCTGGCCGTCGACAGTCCCATGGCATCGGGCGTGTAGTCGAGCAGCGGTGGCTTTTCGTTCCTCGACCTGTTGTTCCGGTCTCCCTGTCGAGTGGGCATCTGCGATTGAGTCTCGACCACGGTTTCGCCTGGATCTCGGTTGCCGCGCCAATCCTCGGAATGGTCCGAGGGGGCCTCGGCCTTGCGCCAACCAATGCCGAAGGGCGCGGACCTGCGCAAGCCGGGGTAATGGAATCGCGATGGCGCCGCCCAAGCCGTGCGGTTTTTGTTGTCCGGCGGTCGCTATCCAACGAGCAGCCAAACAGATACCCGCGTCGCTCACCGCCAGCGGCCGTAGCGCCAGGGGGCGAAGGGATGCCGCCGGTCGCGGATGTCGGGAGCCGGGTCAAAGCCCGAGGTGCCCCAGGGGTGGCAGCGCGCTATGCGCGAGGCGGCGAGCCACAACCCGCGCCAGGCGCCGTTGATCTCGATGGCATCGAGAGCGTATTCCGAGCAGGTCGGGAGGTGGCGGCACTCGAAACCGATGAGCGGCTTCAAGGTCCAGCGGTAGACGTAGACCGGCCCCTTAGCGAGCGCGCGGGTCATGCGTCCCAACGTGCACGGACCTAAGATTTTGCTGCGCGTCGCCATAGGCTCAAGGGGAGACCTGGGCTGCCGCCGCATCCGTCTTGGCGGAGGCCTTACGCAACGCGTCATCGAGGGCGCGTTCGACTGCGTCGAAGACGAGTAGCGTCGAGGTGTGGCGCGCTTTGACGTCACGCACGGGCTCGAGCACCGCCAGATCCGCCCACCGGCCCGACGGCGGCGGGCCGTTCTCCTTCAACATCCGGCGCATCTCGCCGGCGACCCGCCGAAGCTCCTCGGCCTCCGTGCCGACGATGTTCCGCGCCATCACCGAGGCGGATGCCTGGCCGAGGAGGCAGGCCCTCACGGTCTGCGCGAACTCCTTCACCCGGGTGCCTTCAAGCTTCAGATCGACCGTGATGGTGGAGCCGCAGAGCTTCGAGTGGGCCAGCGCAGTCCCGTCCGGATCGGCAAGGCGCGCCGCGGGCGGGATAGCGGCCGCCAGCTCGATGATTCGCTGATTATAAAGGTCGCTCAGATCCGCCATGGGCGAAGGGCGCTCCCTGACTAAAGTTCGTGTTTTCCCATATCGCGCCTCGTCATGCCCAATGCAAGGCAGCTGTTGGGCCCGCTGGTCAAACCTGCGGCGGATGCTCGCGGCGCCAATGGCGCGCGATGTCGATCCGGCGCGGTACCCAGACGCGATCGTGGCCGAGAACGTAATCGAGGAAACGCTCGAGCGCGGCGGAGCGACCCGGACGCCCGACAAGGCGGCAGTGGAGGCCGACGGACATCATGCGTGGGGCGTCGGCGCCCTCGCGGTAGAGTACGTCGAAGGTGTCCTTAAGATACGTGAAGAATTGATCGCCGGCGTTGAACCCCTGTGCGGTCGCAAAGCGCATGTCATTGGCGTCCAGCGTATAGGGGATGATGAGAAACGGCCCCGCCGGACCGGTTATCCAGTAGGGCAGGTCGTCGGCGTAGCTGTCGGAGGAGTAAAGGAAGCCGCCTTCCTCCATAACCAGCCGCAACGTATTGGCCGAGCAGCGGCCCTGGTAGAAGCCAAGCGGTCGGCTGCCAGTAACCTCGGTGTGGATGCGGACCGCCTCGCGAATGTGCTGGCGCTCGTCGGACTCCGAGAAGTCCTTGTACTCGATCCACTTGAGGCCGTGCGATGCGATCTCCCAATTTGCCTCTCGCATGGCGGCGACCTGTTCCGGTCCGCGCATCAAGGCGTGTGCGACGCCATAAACGGTGACCGGAACACGGCGCGATGAGAACAGACGCCAAAGCCGCCAGAAGCCGGCGCGGGCACCGTACTCATAAAGGGATTCCATGTTCATGTGCCGTTGTCCCGGCCATGGCTGAGCGCCGACAATCTCCGACAAAAACGCCTCCGAGGCTGGATCGCCATGCAGGATGCAGTTCTCGCCGCCCTCCTCGTAGTTAATGACGAACTGCACGGCGATGCGTGCGTTCCCCGGCCAGCGAGCTGCCGGAACGTGACGACCGTAGCCCTTGAGATCGCGCGGGTAGACTTCCGATGTGCGCATGCGAGATCACGCTCCGATGATTTGCCGCGATGGGCTTGCCGATCGGATGCCCGAAAGGTACTCGGTTGTTGCCGCAAAAAGAGGCATGACGATTGTGGCATCACCGGCGAGCCTATGCATATTCCGGCGGAAGCGTATCTGGCCGGTGCATCGGCCGCGTCAACAAGGAGTTTCAGGGAATGTCCTTACGCCGCACACGAAGCCTCGGACCCGTCAGCTTGATGCTCGCGGTCCTGGCAACCGGGTCCATGCTATCGCCGGCCGCCTATGCCCAGGAAAAGGTCCTGCGGATCGGGATGACCGCCGCCGACATCCCGAAGACCAATGGGCAGCCCGACCAGGGCTTCGAAGGCAATCGTTTCACGGGTATTCCGCTCTTTGACGCCCTGACGCACTGGGATCTGTCGTCGGCCGACAAGCCGAGCGTGCTCATCCCGGGCCTTGCTACAGAATGGAAGGTCTCGGAGAGCGACAAGACGAAGTGGATCTTCAAGCTCCGCCAGGGCGTCAAGTTCCACGATGGCTCGGATCTCAAGGCTGCCGCCATCGTCTGGAACGTGCAGAAGGTGCTCGACAAGGACGCGCCGCATTATGCGCCGGATCAGATCGGCGTGACGGTCTCGCGCATGCCGAACCTGGTGTCCGGACGGGTGATCGACGACTACACGGTGGAGCTGACGACCAAGGAGCCGGACAGCTTCCTGCCGATCAACCTGACCAACCTTTTCATCGCTTCACCGGCACACTGGCAGAAGAAGTACGACGCACTTGCCAATATTGCCGACAAGGCCGAGCGGGCCAAGCAGGCCTGGGCTGCATTTGCCGCCGATGCTTCGGGCTCCGGCCCCTTCAAGATGGCCAAGTTCACGCCGCGCGAGCGGGTCGAGTACGTCGCCAACAAGGCCTACTGGGACCCCAAGCGCGTGCCGAAGGTCGATCGCGTGGTGCTGCTGCCGATGCCGGAGGCCAACGCGCGCACCGCAGCTCTCTTGTCCGGCCAGGTCGACTGGATCGAGAACCCGGCGCCTGACGCCGTCAAAGCGATCAAGGATAAGGGTTTTGTCATCACCTCGAACGCACAGCCGCACGTGTGGCCTTGGCAGTTCTCGTTTGTCGAAGGGTCACCCTGGCTCGACAAGCGGGTCCGGCACGCCGCCAACCTCTGCGTCAATCGCGAGGAGCTCAAGGCGGCGCTCAACGGTCTCATGGAGGTGCCCAAGGGCACGGTGCCGCCGGGTCATCCGTGGTGGGGCAATCCAAAGTTTGAAATCAAGTATGACCTTGCCGCTGCCAAGAAGCTGATGGAAGAGGCCGGCTACGGACCCAATAAGCGGCTCAAGGTGAAGACGATCACGTCGGCGTCTGGGTCGGGGCAGATGCAGCCCGTGCCGATGAACGAGTTTCTGCAGCAGGCGCTCAAAGAGTGCTACTTTGACGTCGAGCTCGACGTGATTGAGTGGAATGCGCTGTTCACGAACTGGCGGGCCGGGGCCAAGGACCCGACCTCGCGCGGCGCACACGCGACCAATGTGACGTTCGCCGCCATGGACCCCTTCTTTGCCATGGTGCGATTCACCTCCTCGAAGACCGTGCCGCCGGTCTCGAACAACTGGGGCTATTTCACGAGTCCCGAATTCGACGAGCTGATCGCCAAAGCGCGCACCGCGTTCGCCGACAAGGAGCGCGACGAGGCGCTGGCGCGGCTCCATGCGCGCATCGTCGAGGAGGCGCCGTTCCTGTGGGTCG
>CAYWBX010000315.1:0-4886 GCA_964456015.1 uncultured Hyphomicrobiaceae bacterium
GTGATCCGCGCCGGCAAGGCTTGAGCGACGGGTCTGGCAATGCGAGGCTCATACTGACGACGAGAACGCGCATCCTTTCTGTCAAACCAAGTCCGCCGGCAAGGTTCCCGCAATGCCGCTGACGTCGAAGACCTACGATCTTGCCGATTTCGCAGCCGTGCAGGAGCATTTCCACGCCCGCGGCTGGACCGACGGCCTTCCGGTCGTGCCGCCGACGCCCGAGGCGGTCGAAGCCTGTCTTGCATGGGCCGGATCAGCGCCCGGCCAGCTGATCGGCATCGAGCCCGTGCGCGGCACGCCCGTCACCGCCGAGAAGCTCGCCGTCAATGCGGTGATGGCCGGCTGCCTGCCGATGCATTTTCCGGTCGTGCTCGCCGCCTGGTCGGCGATGCTCAAAGAGGAGTTTCTGCTGCACGGCACGACGTCGAGCACCGGCGGCTGCGCGATCCTCGTCGTCATCAACGGCCCGATCCGGCATGAGATCGGCGCCAGCGGCGGCTTCAACGCACTCGCAAACAGCGACCGCGCGACCGCCGTTATCGGGCGTGCCATTCGCCTCGGTCTCATCAACATCCTGGAGGTTCGCCCCGGCGGCATCGACCGCTCGACGCTCGGCCATCCCGGCAAGTTCAGCTATTGCATCGCCGAGGACGAGGAGGACACCGGCTGGGCGCCGCTGTCGGAGATGCGCGGCGTTCCGAAGGGGCTCTCCGCCGTCACTGTCATGGCGGCGCAGGCCCCGCGCCAGATCATGAACGAGTGGACGACGTCGCCCGAGGAGATCCTCGAGACCTTCGCCGCCGAGATGCGCGCCAACCAGCGCCACTACTCGATCTATCCCGGCAATTACGCGATCGTCGTGCCGAAGCAGCTGCGCGAGCACATCGAGCGGGCGGGCTGGGACAAGGCGCGCATCGCCCGCTTCCTCCATGAGCGCGCGCGCATCCGCCGCGCCGAGTGGGCCGAGGTCGGCAAGGGGGCCGTCGTGCGCGATCGCGGCGAAACGGTCTATCCCGCGCTGGAAAGCCCCGACCACCTGCTCGTGATCGCCGCCGGCGGCCCGGCGGGCGGCTTCGGCGCGGTGATTCCGCCGTGGCTCGGCCACAAGACCAAGGCGGTCACGGCGGCGATCGGCGCCTGCCTCGACTGCGAGCCGCCGAAAAGCTGAGCGGCGGCTCAGCATCAATTCGCTTCGCGCGTTTACGACCCCGATCTCGGTCCAGAGCGGCTCAGTGCAGCTTCACGCCCGTCGCCGCGTCGATCTCGGCGCGCGTGACGCCGTCGGCAAGTTCGAGAAGCTTGAGCCCCTGCTTCGTCACCTCCATCACGCCGAGATCGGTGATGATCAGGTTCACGACGCCGACGCCGGTCAGCGGCAGCGTGCACTTCGGCAGGATTTTGAGGTCGGTCGAGCCGTCCTTTTTCTTCGCCGTGTGTTCCATCACCACCACGACGCGCTCGACGCCGGCGACGAGATCCATCGCGCCGCCCATGCCCTTCACCATCTTGCCGGGGATCATCCAGTTGGCGAGGTCGCCCGTCTCCGACACCTGCATCGCGCCGAGGATCGCGAGATTGATGTGGCCGCCGCGGATCATGCCGAAGCTGTCGGCGGAGGAGAAGAAGCTCGAGCCCTTGATCGTCGTCACGGTTTGCTTGCCGGCGTTGATCAGATCCGGATCGACCTCGTTCTCCATCGGAAACGGCCCGATGCCGAGCAGTCCGTTCTCTGACTGCAGCATCACGTCGATGCCGTCCGGAATGTAGTTCGCAACCAGCGTCGGAAGCCCGATGCCGAGGTTGACGTAATAGCCGTCGCGCAGCTCCTTGGCCGCGCGTGCTGCCATCTGCTCCCGGGTCCAGGCCATGTCGGTCTCCTCGTTCGTCCGTGTTGGCGTCTCAGTCGTCTCGCGGATGATCGCTTCAATGTCCGTGGGATGCCCCTGCTCCGGGCGGCGTCGCATACCAGTCCTCGTGCCGGGAAGTGACCTGACATCGAAGGCATGTCGTGTGCCGCCACTGATGGTTGCAGCCCGGACAACGCCCGCGCGTCGTGAAAGTGTTCCAGGCATGACCACAGCCGCCCGCGAAGAACTCCGGTGAGCCCATCGGCAGGCAGCACCAGACGCTCGACCGCGGCGGCTGCCAGAAGCATACCGGACACCGGATGCGCCCGCGCGCCGCGCCCCTGCGTGTCTCACGCGCCGCTTGTCCGCTGCGGTCGAAGGCCGTCAGCGCGTTGCGAGCATCGCCGCCCGCGCGCACCCGCAACGGTGCCGTGGTCGGCAACTCGGCGCGCTCCACTGCGATACCCATCGGTCCCCTCCTCGCAGCCTCCCGTCCCCCGCCATCAGGACTTGCGCACGGTGCGCTGCTCGATGCGCTTTTCCGGCGACGGGTTGTGGATGATGCGCTGCACGAAGATGCCGGGCGTGTGGATGTGATCGGGATCGAGATCGCCCGTCTCGACCAGTATCTCGACTTCGGCGATGGTCACCTTCCCCGCCGTCGCCACCACCGGATTGAAGTTCCGCGCCGTCTTGCGATAGATGAGGTTGCCGGCCTTGTCGCCCTTCCACGCCTTGACCAGCGCGACGTCCGCCTTGAGCGACCGCTCCTGCACGTACATCTGGCCGTCGAACTCGGCGACGGGCTTGCCCTCGGCGACGATCGTGCCGTAGCCCGTCTTCGTGTAGAACGCCGGAATTCCGGCGCCGCCGGCGCGCAGCTTCTCGGCGAGCGTGCCTTGCGGCGTGAACTCGAGCTCGAGTTCGCCCGCCAGGAACTGCCGCTCGAACTCCTTGTTCTCGCCGACGTAGGACGCGATCATTTTCTTGATCTGGCGCGTCTTGAGCAGGAGCCCGAGGCCGAAGTCGTCGACGCCGGCATTGTTCGAGATGGCCGTGAGGTTCTTGACCCCGCTGTCGCGCAGCGCCGCGATGAGTGCCTCAGGGATGCCGCAGAGGCCGAAGCCGCCAACGGCGATGATCTGGCCATCCTTCACCACGCCATCGAGCGCCGCCTTCGCGTTCGGATACACCTTGTTGGCCATGGCTTCGTCCTCTGGTCTTGGGTCTCGCCGCACTGCCTCGGCAGCCAGGCGTTGCGCCTCTGCCTCGCCGGCCCGCAATCAGCGGACATAAAGCATCTCGATGGCAGCAGGGCAAGCCGTGGCCGGGCCCCGTTCCCGCACGACCGAAGGCCCGTCGCCGGAGACCGTGCAGCCGTCCGATGTCCGCCGGTCAGAGCCGTGTCAGCGGCCGGAATTCGGCCCGCACCGGAACCGCCTCGGCACCGAGCCACGCCTGATACTCGGCGACGATCTCGTGCCGCAAAGCCTCGGGCACGATGCCGTGCGCTTGCGCGAAAAAGGGAACGGCGCGCAACCGCCCGCCGGACCAGACCGCCGGCAGCGTTGCGAGCGCACCCGGTGGAACATCCGGCAGACGCAGCACCGCGGGCATGTGTGACTTGAGCAGCGCAACGCCTGCCTCGCCAAGCGCCGCAATCTCGATCGGGCCCGGCGCGCGCTCCCCGACCGAAATCGCGAATCGCCCGTCCCACCAGCCGCCGTCGCCCGGCGCTAGCGTGAGGACGGGTAGCCCCTTGCGGCCCGCTTCGCGCCAGATGCGCAGACGCCAGCCGGCCCGCGCCGCCGCCGGCATCCGGCCGTCGACCCGGCAGCCCGCCACGGTGCGCGCCGCCAACGCGCCTTTCATCGCGTCGGCGAGGATGTCGTCGATCTGCGCGAGCTCCCCGCCCCAGAGCTCCCCTCCGATCGCCTCGAGCGCATGGCGAAAAAGCCGTTCGGCGAGAGCGAGCGCGGCGCCGCCGGTCTCTCGCTCCGCGCCGTCTCGGTTGCCGCCGAATCCGACCTCGGCGAAAAGACCGCCATTGAAGCTGAGCCAAGCGTCCTCGCCGGCGCGCTCGATGCGCGCCCGCACCGCCTCCTCGATGAGGTCGCGCGCCCGTCCGAGCCGGCGCACGCTGCGTGCGAGGGCCTCCGCTTCGAGCCCGAGCCCGCTCAGGATGTCGGCCCCTTGCCTGAGCCGCGCGCGCTCGAAACGGGCGTCCTGGTTGCTCGGATCTTCGCGCCAGGCAATATCGCGTGCGCCTGCCGTTGCGATGAGCCGCGCCTTCGCAACATCGAGGAGAGGCCGGCAGACTTCGACGGCCGAGGGATAAGGGCGCGCCGCAGTTGCATGCCGCCGGACGGTGTCGAACGGACGGATCGACGCGAGGCCGTCGAGCCCCGATCCGCGTTTGAGCCGCATGAGAAATGTCTCGATGCGGTCGTCCCGATGGTGCGCCGTCACCAGAAGCCGTTTGGCCCGGGCCGGCCCGAGCGGATGCACGCTCGCATCGCCCGCGGCGAAGGCGTCCCACGCTTCCGCCTCGATCACGTCGGCCAGTAGCCCGTAGCGGGCCTCGCGCGCACGCGCCTGCAAGCCCGGCATCCGCGAGGACACGCGCGCTCCTTCCGCGGTCAGGCCGGCCTCCGCGTCCGGGCGCTCCCAGACAAGCGTCTGATGCGGCAAGCCGAGGCGCGCCGCTTCGCCGGCGACGAACGCGGCTTCCTCGCGCGAAGCCGGGCGCAGACGGTGATCGACCGTAAGGACGACGATCGGCGCCATCGGCAACGTGCGCCGATCCTGCCTGTGCGCGTCGCCCCCCCCATCGCGCCACCCGGGCTCCGCCGCAAACCGAGGGCGCGCGCGCGGCATCCCGACCGATGCGCGGACGGGAGACGCCGATTGCGCCCGGCGGAGGACACCGCCGTCGTCGCGGGCAGCCGCGCCGCACATCATCCGCCACCGCGCGACGAGATGCAGGAGCACCATGCTGTCGACCCCGCCCGAGACGGCAAGCGCCAGCCGGCGGCCCTC
>CAYWBX010000316.1:0-4883 GCA_964456015.1 uncultured Hyphomicrobiaceae bacterium
CCGCCGGCGCCAAGGCGGTGTTCGGCCCCGGCACCAACATCGCCGAAGCCGCCGCTGACCTTCTCGTGAAGCTCAACGAGGCGTTGGGCTACAAAGGCGCGGAAGCGGCCGAGTGAGGTGGACCTCGCGCTAGCGCGCCTTGGCGGCAATCCGCTCGGCAATCCGGATGATGCGTTCGGCCCGATACACGATCGGGTAATCGATGAACTTGCCGTCGAGCTGGATCGAAGCCGATCCGGCCTTCTCGGCGTCCGCGAATGCCGCGACCACGCGGCGCGACCATTGCACCTCATCCGCCGTTGGCGAGAGGACCTCGTTGGCGACGCCAACCTGATCCGGGTAGATGCACATCTTGCCCTGGAAGCCGAGGCCCTTGATGGCCTCAACCGACTTCCGGAAACCCTCCGGGTCTTTGAGATCGACCCAGACCGTGTCGATGGGCGGCTCGATGCCGCCGGCGCGGGAGGCGAGCACGCACTCGCTGCGATAGGGCAAGAGCTCGCTCTCCGAGCGCGTCCAGGTGATGTTCATGTCGAGCGTGAAGTCGCCGGCACCGAACGCGATGCGCTTGACGCGCGTGCCGGCCGCACAGATGGCGCGGACATTGGCAAGCCCCTTGGCCGTCTCGATGATCGGAACGACGTCGATCGCGCCGGGGGCAAGTCCGCGCTCGCGCTCGAGGTTGCGGATCAGCCAATCAGCAGCCCGGATCTCATCGACGGTCTCGAGCTTCGGGAGGACGACGCCATCAACGCCCGGCTGGATGACGGCGACCATGTCCCCGTATCCCCATTCCGTCGACATGGCGTTGACCCGCACGTAGGCGAGCCCGCGACGCGGCCTCTGGCAAGCCGCGACAACGACCGAGCGCGTCGCGACCTTCTCCGCGATCGGACAGGCGTCCTCGAGGTCGAGGATGACGGCGTCGGCGTCGAGCGAAAGCGCCTTCTCGACCCGGCGGGGATGATTGCCGGGGGCGAACAAGAAGGTGCGATAGACGGACATCGGCTCTCTCCTCGGAGGTGCTCTGCGGAACGGTCCCGCGTCGCAGGCGGCGGCTTTCGACTGCGATTTGGCACGCTGCGCGGGACAGGCACAAGCGCGACCGGGTGGCGAGGCTGACCGCGGTCCAAGCCGGATCACTCCCTGCCTGTCGGCGGATAGGCGTGGATTTCGCCGCCCGGGTCGGCGACGATCTGCGCATCGTCGTCGATGTAGGGGGGGCCGACCGGCACCTTGCCGTGGCCGCCGGGGATGTCGAGCACGTAGGTCGGCAGCGCCAGCCCCGACAGTCGTCCCCTGAGCCGGCGCATGATCGCCTGACCCGCGGCTATCGAGGTGCGGAAATGGGCCGTGCCGGGGGCCATGTCCGCATGGTGCAGGTAGTAGGGCCGGATGCCGAGCGCGACGAAGGTGCGGAACAGTTCGGCAAGCACGTCCGCGTCATCGTTGATGCCCTTGAGCAGCACCGTCTGGCTGACGAGATGGAGCCCGCCTTCGGACAAGCGACGGATGGCCGCGCGCTGCGCCTCGCCGAGTTCGCGCGGATGATTGGCATGGATGCCGATATAGACGGTCTGCCGCGTTGCCGTGAGCGCGGCCACCATCGCGCCTGTCACGCGCGCCGGGTCGACGATCGGGACGCGCGAATGCCACCGCAGCACTCTGACGTGCGCGACCTCGCCCAAACGCTGCGTCACCTCCTCGATCCGCCGGACCGACAGCATGAGGGGGTCTCCGCCGGTCAGGATCACCTCGAAGATGGCCGGATCGGACCGCACATAAGTAAGGGCTTCGGCGAGCCGGTCGCCGGCAAGCAGCGCCGGACCGCCGGGGCCCACCACTTCGCGACGGAAGCAGAAGCGGCAATAGACGGGGCAGGCATGCGTGAGCTTGAGGAGCACGCGATCGGGGTAGCGGTGGACGACGCCGGGGGCCTTCTCGTGGCGTCGGTCGCCGATGGGGTCGGCGCTCTCGCCGGGCGCCACCTCGAGCTCGCGCGTATCCGGAATGAACTGGCGGGCGATTGGATCCCCCGGGCGGTCAGCCTCGATGAGAGCCGCCATGGCGGGCGTTACGGCAATGGCATAGCGCCGGGCGACGGCTGCGAGTTTGCCGACATCTCGAGGCGCGATAAGGCCCGCATGTGCAAGCGACTCGAGGTCGCGCAGCGTGCCTGAGCCTGATTTGGCCGAGCGGTTCGTCATGACGGCTGGGTAACGGGGATCGGCGATGACGGCAAGTCATCGCCGAAGCCCCCGGTTCAATGCACGAAAGCGCCTTTACCGGTGCAAAGAGCCGCACTATCCAGGAATTCTGATCAGTAGAAGTCAGGAACTCCACGGGTCCAGATCGCGAGGCGCATGACGGCGACGACGGCATCCGAGGCGACGTTGACCCCGCTCAGGCGGCTGCTGATCCTGATTACGGTGGTGCTCGCCACCACGCTCTACGGGACCACGCTGCTCGTCGTCTCGACCATCCTCCCGCAGATGCAGGGCTCCTTCTCGGCGACCGCCGACGAGATCGCGTGGGCGATGACGTTCAACATTCTGGCCACTGCGATTGTGACGCCGATGACGGGCTGGCTGGCGGCGCGCTTCGGTACGCGGACGACCATGGTCTGGAGCGTCGCCGGCTTCACGCTCGCGACGCTCATGTGCGGGATCGCCGAGAGCCTCGAGAGCCTCGTCTTCTGGCGCATCCTTCAGGGCGGCTTTGGCGCCCCGTCGACGCCGCTCGCCCAGTCGATCCTGCTCGACTCCTTCCCGAAGCACCAGCACGCCATGGTGCTCGGCCTTTACGGTTTCGGGGTCGTCATCGGGCCGGTGATCGGCCCGACGCTCGGCGGCCAGATGGCCGAGCTCTACACGTGGCGCTATGCCTTCTATGCCCTCGTGCCGGTCGGAATCGCCGCCGTCGTTGGCCTGCAGTTCTCCCTGCGGCCCGACGGAGATCGCCGCACCGCATATTTCGACTGGCTCGGCTTCATCTCGCTATCGGTCGCGCTCGGCGCCACGCAGCTCGTGCTCGCGCGCGGCCAACGCCTCGACTGGTTCGATGCGCGCGAAATCATCGTCGAGACGATCGTCGCCGTCATCGCCTTTTGGATCTTTGCGACCCATTGCCTGACGACCAGCCGGCCCTTCCTCAATCCGCGGCAGCTGCTCAACCGCAACTATTCGATCGGCCTTCTGTTGGTGACCATTTATGGGATGCTGAACTTCACGCCCATGGTGCTGTTGCCGCCGCTGCTCACGGGCCCGGCCGGCTACACGGACAGCCTGGTCGGCATCGTCATCGCCGGCCGCGGCGTCGGCGGCTGCATCGGGTTCCTGTTCGCCGGGTTCGCCAACCGCATGGACGCGCGCCTGTCGATGATGATCGGATTCGGGATGCTGCTCGTCGCCGGTATCTGGCTGACGCGGATCGACCTCAACGTCTCCTACGCCGAGCTTGCCGCCAATGCCCTGCTGCAAGGCCTTGCCATCGGGCTCATCTGGGTGCCGCTCACGACCGTGACATTCTCGACCGTCGCCCGGGAGGACATGGCGGAGGCGACGGCCGTCTATCATCTCCTGCGCAATCTGGGTTCGAGCTTTTTCATCTCGATCTGCGTTGCTGAGATCGTCCGATCGACCACAGCCAATTACAGCCGGCTGGTCGAGGCGCTCACCCCCTTCAACAAGCTCCTGTCGCTGCCTGCCGTGATCGGTCAGTGGAACGTCGAAACCGCAGGAGGCCTTGCCGGACTCTCGCGCGAGGTGGCCCGGCAGGCGACGATGATCGCCTATCTCAATGCTTTCGGCCTCTTCACCGCGGCCTGCGCCGTGACGCTGCCGTTGATCCTGCTCATGCGCGGCCGTCCGATCGAGGCCGCGAAGCAGTGACGGCCGGCTTCAGCTTCGGCGCGGCGCCTCGCGGATGCCCCACACAAGTCCCAGTCCCGCGACGAGCGCGAGAGCGCCGATCACGGAATAGACCTGCGCGTAGCTGCCGGCGAGCGTGACGACGCCGCTCATGGCCGCGGGCAGGACCATGACGCCGGCGAACATGAAGGCCGAGCCGAGCCCGGTCGCCTCCGTGCGCCGGGGCCCGCCGAGCCGGGCATACTCGGCATAAGCGATGCCCGTGTAGCCGCTCGCCGTCGCCCCGCCCGCGATCGAGACGAGCGCGATCATCGCGACGGGCCAATCGGGTGCGAAGCGGCCGGTGAGCACGGCGGCAAGGCACATGATCGCACCCTGCAAGGCGAGCAGCAGCCGCGCCGGCATGACGTGATCGGCAAGCCAGCCCCAAACGGGGCGCGAGACGACGCCCGCAAGCTGGTAGAGCGCCAGGATCTGCCCGGCCTGGATCAGCGGCATTCCAACCACTGTCGTCAGTTGCGTGGTCATGAAGGCGATGAAACAGATCTGCAGGCCGGCGTAGACGAACGAGGCAAAGGAAAGCCGCTGCAGCGGACGGTCGCCCTTGAGCAATCGCACCATCGCCCGGATTCCGACCGACGCCGGCGTCTGGCCGGGCAGGGGCGCGTCCCAGCGATGGCGCGCCGCCTCGAGCGCAGCGAGCAGCAGGAGCGTCGGAACAAGTTGCAGGAGGAGCGCCGTGCGCCAGCCGACGGCAAGCGCGAGCGGCGGCATGAGAAGTCCGGCCAACATCCCGCCGAGCGGCACGCCGATCTGGCGCAGCGAGAGCACCACGTTCATGTGCGGCTTGGGCGTGCGCGGCACCAGGAGATGCGTGCTCGACGGAGCCGTCGCCCCGTAGGCGAGCCCCATCAGGGCCGCGCTCAGGACGATCATGGCCGCCGAGCCGAAGGCCGCGGTGAGCAGCATGGCGACGGTGGCGATCAGGACCGCCTGGCTGACGCGGGTCGCACC
>CAYWBX010000317.1:0-4879 GCA_964456015.1 uncultured Hyphomicrobiaceae bacterium
GGTCATCGCATGCCCTCAACGATCAGTAGGCGTTCTCGGCCCGCAGCAGGGCGAACGGCGTGCGCGCAAGTATGTAGATGTCGAACAGCAACGACCAGTTCTCGATGTAGTAGAGATCGTGCTCGACCCGCTTCTCGAGCTTCTCGGGCGTGTCCGTCTCGCCGCGCCAGCCGTTGACCTGGGCCCAGCCGGTGATCCCGGGCTTCACCTTGTGCCGCGCGAAGTAGCCGTCCACCGCCTCGTGATAAAGCTTGTCGGCGGCCTTGGCGTGCAGCGCGTGCGGTCGCGGTCCAACCAGCGACAGCGTTCCGCCGAGCACGTTGAAGAGCTGCGGCAGCTCGTCCAGGCTGGTCTTGCGGATGAACCGACCAACGCGCGTGACGCGAGGGTCGCCCTTGCACACCAGCTTGTCGGCCGCGCAATCCGTCGCCTCGACGTACATCGAGCGGAACTTGAGGACCTCGATGACCTCGTTGTTGAAGCCGAGACGCTTCTGCCGGAAGAGGATCGGTCCCTTGCTGTCCAGGCGCACGGCGAGCGCAATCGCGGCCATCAGCGGCGCGAGCGCAATCAACGCGAGCAGCGCGATGGTCCTGTCGAACGTCGACTTGAGGACGCTGTCCCACTCCCTGAGGGGTTTGTCGAAGAGATCGAGCAGCGGCACATCGCCGAGGAAGGAATAGGCGCGCGGACGAAACCGAAGACGGTTGCGATGGGCCGCGAGGCGGATATCGACGGGCAGGACCCAAAGCTTCTTCAGGATCTGTAGAATTCGCGACTCGGCGGTGATCGGCAGCGAGACGATGAGCAGGTCGACCGGATGGGTGCGGCAGTAGTCGATGAGGCCGTCGACGTTGCCCAGCCGCACGTGCCCGCAGATCGTCGGCGAGATGCGCTCGCCGTATCGGTCATCGAACACTCCGCAGATGCGCACGTCGCTGTCGGGTGCCGATTGAATTGCCTCGATCAGCGGCCGGCTCTCCGGTCCCGCGCCAAGAATGACGGCCGTGCGTTTGAGCAGTCCCTGTCGCGTCCAGCGCCGCACGAGTCCGCCGAGTCCAACATGGAAAATGCCTGCCGCAGCGAACGCGGAGACGAACCACAGCATCAGCCAGCCGCGCGAGAAATCGGGACCGACCTTGAGCAGGAACAAGCTCAGCGCGATGGCGAGCATCGCTCCGGACCAGGCGGCCAGAAGCTTCGGAAGAAAGCGCGTGGGCCGGGCGAGGACGGAGACGGCATAAAGATCGAGCCGACGCGCGAGAACGATCGTCAAGAGCGAAGCAAGCCCGACGGCGACGAAGTAGCGGTTGTCCGCGAACGCGTCCTCCGGGTCGACCCAGAGGGCGGTGAGCGCCAGCCCCACGAGGACGAGAAGGCAGCAGTCAATGGCTTGGGCGAGGCCGGAAAGAAGCGCCGGCGCGATGCGGCGCACGCCCGGCACGGAAGACTGTGCCGTTCTGAGCTGTCTCAGGTTCGGTCCGTTAACGCTCAATCCCGAGACGCCGGCGGTCGGTTGTTGTGACGAGATCATCATGTCCTGCAGCGAATCCGGCGGGAACGCCCGCCTGCCCGAATTGGCAAGCAGAACGCGTGCCAACCCTGGATGGCACTTAACCGGTCATCAGGAATTGCGGCGATGGTGCAGCGTTAACGCGCGGCGGTCGCGTCGGGGCCCCGGCGTCAACGAATTGGCAACGCATGGGCGGGCTCGCCCGTGGCGTGCGGGGCGAGCACGGTCAGATAGAGATCGAGGATGCTGTCGGTCATCCGGGCGAGCGAGAATCGATCGGCCACCGTGCGCTGCAGCCGGTCGGCCCGGTCGGCCGCATAGAGCGGGCGCTCCAGGACCGATCGCATGGCTGCCGCGAGCGCCGCCGGATCGCCGGGCGGCACGAGCTCGGTGTCAGTGCCTTGGACGATTTCGGGCAAGCCCCCGACAGATGTGGCGATCAATGGAACAGCAGCCGCAGCCGCCTCGAGGGCGACATAGGGCAGGCTCTCGGCGCGCGACGGCAGGACGAGGGCGCGACCCATCCGGAAGGCGTGCCTGGCCGGCATCGCGCCCGCGAAGTGGATGCGTGTCCCAAGCGACAGGCGGGCGACCTGGGCGCGGAATGCCGCCTCATCGGGGCCCTGGCCGGCAATGACGAGACGGGCGTCGGTCGTGGGCGCCAGGATCGCCATGGCGTCGATGAGTACATCGACGCCCTTCAGCCGGCGCAATTCTCCGACGAAGATGAACTCCGCAGCTTGGCGGTCTGTCTCGACCCGCCTGATTTCGTCCGGCGCCAGACCATTGTGGATGACCCTGACGGGGCATCGCGCGGTGCCGATCTTCTCCCCGAAGACCTCGGCGGCATAGCGGCTTTCGAAGATGAGGCCGCCGGTCCTGGCCAGCATCATCCGTTCAGCGGCCATGTACAGGCGACCCTTGAGCGTACCGGGATCGTAGTGCAGGCTGCCGCCGTGCGGCGTATAGACGCTCGCAACCGGCCAACCGGCGCGCCGCATCTGCCATGCCGCGATGCGCGCATAGCTTCCGCCCTTTGCGCCATGGCCATGAAGCACCTGCGCGCGCGTCTCGACCGCGACCCTGCGGACCGCGCGCACGAGTGCGAGATCGGCAAATCCCGCCTCGCGGCGCATGGCGAGCCGATGCAACCCAAGCTCGAGCGTCGGCGCGACCTCGAGCAGCCTCGCCTGGGTGAGATCGTCCGTTGCGGTCGCATCGCACACCATGCCGACGGCATGACCGCGGGCAGCCTGTTCGCGCGCGAGGTCGCGCACGTGGCGAAAGAGCCCGCCGACGGGCGCGCGCAGACAGTGCAGGATGCGCAGCCTCGGCCCCGTCTGCCGCGATGTCCCCTGCAAGGTCACGAGGTCAGCCAAGGTTTCTCCACCGGCGAGCCTCAAAGGAACCGCTCGTAGACCTGCAGCGTATCGCCGGGTTGCACGAGAAAGTCGTCGGGCGCGTCGAAACGCTCGACGGCGCCGTTGCGCCGGCGTGTGATCTGAACGAGCCGCTCATTGGCCCGCTCGGTGTAGCCGCCCGCAATGGCGACCGCGGTCTTCACCGTCATGCCGCTTACGTAGGGGTATTGGCCGGCGTTCTTCACCTCGCCCAGGATGAAGAAGGGTCTGTTCTGCTGAATGTCGACCGTCACCTGCGGGTCTTTGACAAACTGCCCGGCAAGTCGTGAGCGGATCACGCGTTCGAGATCGAACGTGGTCAGGCCGCGCGCCTTGACTGCACCGATCAACGGCACGGTGATCCACCCGCCGTGGTCGACCGTGTAGAGGCGCGACAGGCTCGGTTGTCCGTAGACGAAGATGCGCAACTTATCGCCCGTGTCGAGGAGATAGCGCCCGTCCTGCGCCTCACCGGTGAGCGGCTCGGCGAGTGCGATCGTCATCACCTTGGCCTCCGGCCAGGCGTGAAGTGCAGCGTCGCCGGGGGCCGTGATGGCCACCTCGGGCTCTGAGGCGACCCGCGTCGCCTCGGACCAGATGCCGTCGCGTTGGGCGCAGGCCGTAAGCAACAAAGCCAGCACGAGCGCGGCCGCACGGCATCTCAGACGCGACATCATAGCCATCGATCCTGCAAGCGAACGATCGGAGAAAGAGCATTTACCGGCCAGGCGTTAACAAAAGCTAATGCGGCGTCGCGAAACGCGACGCTTAAGTTTTTGGTTACGGGATGGGCTTCAAATCCGCGGCTGCAGGGCCGGCCAAGCCATGATTCGGCCGCTGGCCGTCGACTGTCAGGCGGCAAGGCATGCGCTCAGAGAACCCTTCATCACCCGATACCATCGACGTCGTCTCGCTCTGGGCCGTCGTGAGGCGCAGCGGCGCGAGGCTCATCGGCATTTCGATGCTCCTTGGGCTCACAACGCTGGCGGTCTTGTCCCTCGTGCCGTCGCGCTACACCTCCGAAGCGCAGATTCAGATCGGCGGCAAGGGGCTCAACGATCCCTTCCGCGAGCCGAAGGTCGGCGGCTCGCCCTCGATCGAAGCCGTTGCGGTCAAGGTCGACAAGGAGGCGATCGCCAGCCAGGTCGTGGCCTTGCGCTCGCGGGATCTCGCGGAAAAGCTCGTTGCCGAGCTGGAGCTTGCCCGGCGCGCGGAGTTCAACAGCGAGATCGATCGTGGGACAATCCTGGGAAAGCTGGGGCGAGTCCTCGGCGTCTCCGGTCCGCGACGTGGCGAGAGCGAGGAGGAGCGCGTCCTCTCGGCCTACTACAAGGCGCTGCAGGTTTATCAGCTTCGCGACACCCGCGTCATCGCCATCGAGTTCACTTCAGAGGACAGTGAGCTCGCCGCCCGCGCCGCCAACAGGCTGGCCGAGCTCTATCAGGCCTGGTTGCGCGCGCAGGAACTGCATCAGACCGAGGACGCCAGCCAGTGGCTGCGCCCGCAGGTCGAGAAGCTCGCACGCGAGGTTGCCGAGGCGGAGGCGGAGGTCGAACGCTTCCGCGGGAAAGCCAACCTGTTCCGAGGCGGCGGCGCCGGCGGCGGTGGCCTCAACGAGCAGCAACTTGCCGATCTGACGGCAGAGGTGACCCGGGCGCGGGCCGCGCGCGGCGAAGCGGAGGCCCGTGCGCGGACAGCCCGCGAGCTCATGCAGCGCGGCAACCCGGAGGCGATCCCCGAGGTGCAGCGCTCGCCGGTGATGCAGGCGCTCATTGCCCAACGCACGCGCGCCGAGCGCGAGAAGGCCGAGGCCGAAACCTCGCTCCTTCCCGGCCACCCGCGCATGAAGCAGCTCAACGCCAACGTGGCGGACCTGCGGCGGCAGGTGCTCAAGGAGGCACAATTCATTGTCGACGGCCTGGAGAAGGAGGCGCGCGCGCTCGCGCTGCGCGAGGAGACCGCGCTC
>CAYWBX010000318.1:0-4874 GCA_964456015.1 uncultured Hyphomicrobiaceae bacterium
ACCTCGAGGTCGACTATGATCTCTCGGGTGTGATGTTCGTGACGACGGCCAACACGCTCAACATTCCGCCGGCGCTCATGGACCGTATGGAGATCATCCGGCTCGCGGGCTACACGGAGGACGAGAAGGTCGAGATCGCCAAGCGGCACCTCATTCCGGGAGCGCGCGTCGACCATGGCCTCGAAGAAGGCGAGTGGAGCATCGACGAGGCGGCGCTGCGCGCGATCATCCGCCGCTATACGCGCGAGGCGGGCGTGCGTTCGCTCGAGCGCGAGATTTCGAAGCTTGCTCGCAAGGCCGTGAAGGACATCCTGACCGGCAAGCGCACCACGGTGCACGTCACGGTGGACATGCTCGATGAGTATCTGGGCGTGCCGAAGTTCCGCTTCGGCGAGGCCGAGCTCGAGGATCAGGTCGGCGTCGTCACGGGGCTTGCCTGGACCGAGGTCGGGGGCGAGATCCTCACCATTGAAGGCGTGATGATGCCCGGTAAGGGCAAGATGTCGGTCACCGGCAACCTTCGCGATGTGATGAAGGAGTCGATCCAGGCCGCCAACGCCTACGTGCGCTCGCGCTCCGTCGATTTCGGCATCCCGGCGTCGATGTTCGATAAGAAGGACATTCACGTGCACGTGCCGGAGGGCGCCACCCCGAAGGACGGTCCGTCGGCGGGCGTTGCGATGGTGACGGCGATCATCTCGGTGCTCACGGGCATCGCCGTACGCAAAGATGTCGCCATGACCGGCGAGATCACGCTGCGCGGTCGCGTGCTGCCGATCGGCGGTCTCAAGGAGAAACTCCTGGCGGCGCTCAGGGCCGGTATCAAGACGGTACTGATCCCCGAGGAGAACGTGAAGGACCTCGCTGAGATCCCGGACGAGGTGAAGGCCAAGCTCGCCATCATTCCGGTCTCGCGCATGGACGAAGTGCTGAAGGCGGCGCTGGTGCGCATTCCCGAGCCCATCGCCTGGGAGCCGGAGGCGCCGGTTTCCGAAGGCGGCGCTGCGGGCGGAAGCCGGCCGACGGCGCACTGAACCGGCACGATCGGGATCTCAAAAGAAATTCAATTGACTCCGGCGGACCGATCCGCCGGAGTTTTTTCTTGCGCTCGCGCGGGCGAGCGTCATGCGACAATTCGTGCGAAATGCGGGCGGTTTTTTGCCGTTCCGCGGAGCTTTTTGGGCTTGACGCCGGATACCATTAATCGTTGTTAGCGCCACGCTCAGAGCCAGCGCCTGTCGCGTGGCCGATGCCGTCGTTCAGCGATCGCGAGCGTCGGGGCGTTGAGTGTCAGAACGATGAGGATTGACCAGATGAGCAAGCAGGAACTTATCGACGCCGTCGCCAGCAAGTGCGAGCTCACCAAGGACAAGGCCAAGGACGCGGTCGACGCCGTCATTGCTCAGATCATCGACGCGATGAAGAGCGGGAGCGACGTGCGCATTCCCGACTTCGGCACGTTCAAGGTCGCCAAGCGCAAGGCCCGTGAGGGGCGTAATCCGGCAACCGGGAAGACGATCCAGATCCCTGCGAGCAATGTTCCCAAGTTCACACCGGCGAAGAAGCTCAAGGACACGCTGAATTGAGCAGGCTGCGGCTCTTCGGCAAGATGAGGCATGGCGGTGACAGCATTGCGGGCGCAAAGGGGGGCGCTTGCGGGCTGACGGCGGAGAGAGCCCCGGAGCGGCGCGGCGGGTGGCCTGCGCCTGTTGGCGTGTAAAGCCCGTATGCGCGCCCGCGGCGGCGGAGTAAGCCGATCGGGACTGGGCGCCGGCCGGAGCGGCGCAAAAAGCGGGCAAAGCGGCAGCCGGCTGGCGGTGCGGGGATGCTCGGGCATCTCGGGGCATGCAGAAGCCAGCGCGCGACGCTCCTCGCGCCTGCGGCCACCGCACTCAAGGGGCTTTCGGGGGGCGAAACGACGGCGCCCGTTTGCCGCCGGAATGCTCACGTCTCGGTCTGCGACTGCGCGCGCGCCCCGGACGTCTCAACGGACGTTTCGGACTTGGCTTCAGGCGCGGTGCTCTGCGAAGGGGCATGTATGCGCAGCCGCTTGATGCGTCGCGGGTCGGCCTCGAGCACCTCGAACTCGATGCCGGAGTGGTGGCGGATGATCTCGCCGCGCGACGGGATGCGGGCGATCAGCGAGAAGATCAAGCCGCCGAGCGTATCGATCTCCTGCGCCTCCTCGGCGGTCAGCAAAGTCCGTTGCAGGCGCGCCTCGAGCTCTGCGACGGGCGTTCGGGCTTGCGCGACGAGGCCGAGGCGCGGATCTTCAACGATGTTCTCCGCCTCGGCGACGTCGTGCTCGTCCTCGATTTCGCCGACGATCTGCTCGACCAGATCCTCGATCGTGACAAGGCCATCCGTCCCGCCGTATTCGTCGACCACAAGGGCCATATGGATGCGGGTGGTCTGCATCTGGATGAGCAGATTGATCGCGGGCATCGACGGCGGGACGTGCAGCGTGGGGCGGCGCATCTTCGCGCCGGCGATGGGCCGCGCGAGATTGATGCGCGAAAGGTCGATGCGGGCGAGCTCGGCCGCGGTTGGCGCCGCATGGGGATCCAGATTGGCCGGCTCGCGCGGGTCGGCGTCGCCCATCAAGTAGCGCAGGAGATCCTTGACGTGGACCATGCCCCGCGGATCGTCGAGCGTGTCGTGATAGAGCGGGATGCGCGACACGCCCGCGACGCGGAAGCGGTGCAGAAGTTCGGCGAGCGAGGCTGTCTCGTCGATGGCAATGATGTCGGCGCGCGGCACCATGATGTCGTCGACGCGCAAGGTGCCGAAGCGCAGGAGCCGCAGCATCATCTCCCGCTCGGTTTCCGAGAAGGCCGTCTCGGCGCGATCCTCCGTCTTCAGCGCTTCCTCAAGCGTGTCCCGCAGGGTTTGCGGCCCGGAAAGCCCGAGGCGTGCGCGCAACGTTTGCAGCCATCCGGCCGGGCTTGCCGGTTTCGCTCCGTCGGCGGCCGGCTGCGCCGTTGATCGCTTGGTGTCCGACTCGTTGGTCATTCGCTTAGTTGGTTGCGACTTCGCCGCATGCGTAAGGATCCGAGATGCCGAGCAGAGCAAGCGTTTCGGTCTCGATCCGCTCCATCACGGCGGCATCGGCATCGGTTTCGTGGTCGAACCCTAGCAGATGCAGCAGGCCGTGGAGGACCAGATGCTGCAGGTGGTGTTCGGCCGGCTTGCCCAGGTCGCGGGCCTCCGCGAAAACTGTCTCGGCGGCAAGCACCACGTCGCCCGCGAAGCGCGGGCCGGGCCCGTGTGGCATCTCTGATGCCGACGGAAACGACAACACGTTCGTCGGCTTGTCCTTGCCGCGCCATTGGGCGTTGAGGCGGCGCATCGCCCTGTCATCGCCGAGCGTGATGCAGGCTCGCACGGGAAGGTTGCGGGAGACCGCCGGATGCCTCGCGAGCGCGTCGGCCGCGGTTCGCGCCAAGGCCTCCGCCGCGTCGATCTGCTGCCACAGGGGAGCGTCGCGCAAGACCTCGAGCTCGATTCCACGCCGCCGGCTCGCCTCATGGGCCGGACCGGCTGGCTTCGACGATTTAGGTCGACTGCCCATGGCTCACAGTCTGCCGCGCCCGGGCTCGGATCGCTCGTAGGCCTCGACGATGCGGGCGACGAGGTCGCGGCGCACGATGTCGCTTGTCTGGAAGCGCACGATCTCGATGCCGGTGACGCCGCCGAGCAATTTGACCGCATCGTCGAGGCCGGACGTCACGCCGCGCGGCAGATCGATCTGGCTCGGATCGCCCGTAATCGCCATCTTCGAGCCCTCCCCGAGACGGGTGAGGAACATTTTCATCTGCATCGTCGTCGTGTTCTGCGCCTCGTCGAGGATCACGAAGGCATTGCTGAGGGTGCGGCCGCGCATAAAGGCGAGCGGCGCGATCTCGATGACACCGCTTTCGAGACCCTTCTCGACCTTTTCGGGAGGAAGTACGTCGTAGAGCGCGTCATAGAGCGGCCGAAGAGAGGGGTCGACCTTTACGCGCACGTCGCCGGGCAGGAAGCCGAGGCGCTCGCCAGCCTCCACGGCAGGCCGCGACAGGATGATCCGCTCGACGACGCCGCGCTCCAGGCAAGCGGCGGCGAAGGCGACGGCAAGATAGGTCTTGCCGGTGCCGGCGGGACCGATACCGAACACGAGATCGTGGCGCTCGAGCGCCCGGAGATAGGTGCTCTGCGCCAGCGTCCTGGCGGTCACGATCCGCCGGCGCGTGCGAATCTGCGCCATGCCGTCGTGCCGGGCGACGCCGGAGCGGACATGACGAATGAGGCCGTCGATGTCGCCGGCGAGAATCTCCTGTCCCTCGCTGGCGCGTTCGTAAAGTGTCTCGAGCACGCTGCGCGCGATCTCGCAGTCGCCCTTTTCGCCGGTCAGCGTGATCACATTGCCATGGGCGTGGGCGTCGATGCCGAGCCGCTCTTCGATCAGGGCAAGGTTGGCATCGTACTGGCCGAGAAGATCAAGGAGACGTCGGTTGTCCTCGAAAGGCAGCACGATCCTGTGCGCGCCGCCTCTGGATTTCTCTGTTCTGGCCGACGTGGCGCCCGCCAGCCCTCGGGCTGATGTCAACTGCGGCACTCCCTGCTCATCGGGATGAATAAATAACATAATAACATGATTGCGCGGCGAGGCGACCTCAAGAGCCCGATTGCCTACAGCCTACTCAAGCAGCCTTTATGACGCCCGCGAGGCTGTTGGCGCCGGCGGCTGCGATTTCGACAGGGATGATGCGACCGAGCAACTCCTCGGATGCCTGGGCGTGCACGGGCTGCAAGTAGGGCGAGCGACCGACAAGCTGACCCATCTTGCGGCCGGGTTTCTCGAACAGAACGGGAAGAACGCGGCCCACGCAGCC
>CAYWBX010000319.1:0-4865 GCA_964456015.1 uncultured Hyphomicrobiaceae bacterium
TGGAAACTGTGAGCTATTTCATGGTCAAGCTCCCTCTGCGTCAGGCGCGCCCGCGCAGCATGGCGAGGTAGGTTGGCTTGAGCGCGATCTCCTTCATGAGCCAGGTGATCCACAGTTCCTCGAGCGGCGCGATGAGGCCCGGGAACGACTGCACCAGGTTGTTTTCGTAGTCGAACTCGACCAGCATGGCGCGCCCGATGCGCGTGATGAGCGGACAGGACGTGTAGCCGTTGTAGGTGGCATCCGACTTGCGCCCGGCGATGTCGGCGACGAGATGGTCGACGGCGACCGGCGCCTGCCATTTGACGCTCGCCGCCGTCTTGCCCTTGGGCACGCCGGCGACGTCGCCGACGGCAAACACGTTGGCAAAACGAGGATGCCGCAACGTCGCCTTGTCGACCTCCACCCAACCGTCGGCGGCGAGCGGTCCCGACTGCCAGGCGAGCGGGCTCTTGCGGACCGCCTCGGGTGCGCGCATCGGCGGCACCACGTTGATAAAGTCATAGCCGAGCTCCACCCGGCCCTTGGGCGTCTCAAATGCGGCGATGCGGCGGCCCGGGTCGATCGCTTTGAGCACGTGGCTGTAGGCGACGTCGATGCCGCGATCGGCAAACAGCATCCGCACCTTCTCGCTCACGATCGGCACGCTGAAGAGCGCGTTGACGTGCGCGGCGTAGGTGAGCTTGAGCTTTTGCCGCGTGCCTTTGCGGCGCGCGTGGTCGTCGGTGATGAAGGCGTACTTGAGTGGCGCGCCGGCGCACTTCATCTCGGTCTCAGGCCGCAGAAAGAGGCCGTTGCCGCCCCTCTCGACGAAGCGCGACATCTGTTGCCAGGTCTTCAGAGCAGCTTCGGGTCCGGCATAGACGCTGCCGATGCCGTCGCGGCCGATCAGATCGGTCGACATGCCTTCGATGGCCGCATAGTCAAGGACAAGGCCCGTCGCGACGACGAGGAAGTCATAGTCGTGCGCCTTGCCGGTCGATGTCGTGACGCGACGGCTGACCGGGTCGATCTCGGCTACCGCCTCGCTGATCCATTCTGTGCCCTTCGGCACCCACTCCGCCGTGCGCGAGAGCGGATAGCTCACCGGTTTCAGACCGGCAGCGACGAGCGTAAAACCCGGCTGATAGAGGTGCTCCTGGCGCGCATCAAGGAGCGTGATGCGGGCGCCGTCGAGACGCGCGGCAAGCCGGCTCGCCACGGTGAGTCCGGCCGCACCGGCCCCTGCGATGACGATTCGCGCCTTCGTGGCAATCTTGGTCGCTCTTGCGCTGGCACCAGGCGCCCCACCGCCAATCAGTCCTGCTCCGGTTATGGCCAGAAGCTGCCGTCGGGAGACGCCTGGCCGATCTCTCCTGGATGCGCGCTCGACCATCGGCAAGCCTCCATGCCCCCGCTCCGCAGTGTCTAGAAGCATGCTTTGTTTGCAGCGCCCGCGCTGCATTGCGGACGATCAACGAGCCGCCCCCGGGCTCCAGAACTATCCCCGCCAATGGCGCTTACGGCATACTGGCGCGCAACCTGCTCCGCCGGGAGGTCGCCATCGCGAGGCGTTCGATTGGCGAGGGCAGGGCGCGGCATCCGGTCCCTGGCGATGGGCACGCCCCTACGTAAACCGGGCGCAATGGCACTGGGCCGGGGGGCAGGTCCCCGGTGGAGAGGTCCCGACGAGCCGGTGCGGAAGCGCGAAAATGCCGCGGAGGCCGCCGGAAGGCTGCCAGCAATTCACATGTAAGAGGCGGCCTTCCGGCGTCCTCTGCCTCCCGATCTCACGCTCGCGCCGGCGCTGGCCGGCGCCCCTTCACCGCGCCTGCGCGCTCGCGGCGGACCGATTCGCGTTCGGGCGCGTCGTTGTCAGGCGCATGAACCGCAGCGATGCGCGCTGCTTCACTTTCGGCAGGTGTTGGCCGCCGGCCGGCTGGCAAAACGGTCGTGCGTCCACGCGATGAGGTCGGCGGCGAGTGGCGAGGCTCGTCCCACCAGCGTCACGTGATCGAGCCCCGGGTAAACGCGATAGTCGATCGCCTGACCGGCCGCACAGCGCCGGTTGACGAAGCTCTGCTGTACCGCCGGCAGAACAAGATCGTCGCGCCGACCCTGCGCGATGAAGACGGGAGCCTGGATCGGCGCGAGCGGCGTGTTGTCGAGAAGGCGGCTGCCGAGCGGTCCGTCGGTCGGGTCCAGATCGAAGATGCCGTCGCGCGGCAACAGCAGCGCCGCCGCGGCCGAGACCAGCGTTGCGAGACCCCCGACGCAGCGACCGGCAATGTCGCGCACGATGCGCTCTGCGCCGGCCCGCACGTATTTGGCCTGCGCGACATCGGCGTACCGCGCGTCATAGGCGGACACGAGATAGGCGGACACGATCCTGCCGAACAGCGATCCCTGTGCCGTTGCCACCAGCGTCCTCAGATCGGTCGCCGGCGCCAGTGCGGCAACCCCGAGAAGCTTGATGCCGGGCGCGTAGTCGCCCGCGCGAATGCCGGACCACAGCGCCGAGTTCCCGCCCTGCGAGTGCCCCCACACGACGAAGCGGCTGTCGAGGACGAGCCCGGGGATTTGCCGTGCGGCCCGCACGCTGTCGAGCACGGAGCGCGCGGCGTCCTCGCCGACGAGGTAGGCGTGTCCCCCCGGCGTGCCGAGACCGGCATAATCGGTCGCAACGAGCGTCAGGCCCTCGGGAACGATGACGTCGCGGGCCGGAAGATTGGCGAAGGGGTCCGGCATCACGGACGGGGCGCAGCCGGCCGCGAGGCCCGTCGTCCCGTGCGCCCAGGCGACGATCGGCCGCGGCGCGGCTGCCGAGGCCGCCGAGGTGAGAACGATGGCGCTGGCGACGGCACGCGTGTCGTCGGCGCGGGTGGTCGTGTAGAGGATGCGCCAGGCGAGCGCACCCGCGGGAATCTGCCTCGCGAAGCGCTCATGGCGGATGAGCACGCCGGGCGCCTCGGGCAGTGCGGCCGGCGGGCTGTAGAAGGCATCCGGCGTCACAGGCCGCGCTGCCCACCAGGCGCCTGCCGCGGCAAGAGCCAGAAGCATGACGAGAGCGACGACAGCGAACGCGATGCGAACGAGCCGGCGCAGGAAACGCCGTAGCACTGGCGAGCCATCGTGCATCGCGACCTCGGGCGCGGCTGGAACGGAGACCCTCGCGGGACGCCGGGAGCTTGGCGCATCGCCGGGCCGCCGTCTATCGCCCGGCACCGCAGAACGGGCGCTAGCGAATGCGGACCGCCGGAGCGCGTCGAATGCGGCTTGAACCGGCCAAGCGTGGCGGCAATGATGCCCGGAAATGCGGGCGGCGCGACAGGCGCCGGATCTGTCCGCAGAGCCGCCAAAGACAGCAAAGGAGCACCCATGGCCCACGGCGATGCCAAGATTTCCCCGTTTGCACCGAAGTCGCTGCCCGACGTGCCGGTGATCGAGGGCGTGCGCTTCGCGGCCGCCGAGGCCGGCATCAAGTACAAGAACCGCAAGGATCTGATGATCGCCGTGATGGACCCGGGCACGACGGCGGCCGGCGTGCTCACGCAGTCGAAGACGTGCTCGGCCCCGGTGCTTTACTGCCGCGAGAGCCTGAAATCGGGCAAGGCGCGGGTTCTCGTCGTCAATTCGGGCAATTCGAACGCATTCACCGGCAAGAAGGGCCGCGAGGCCGTCCAGATGACGGCCGAGTTCGCGGCCAAGGCAACCGGCGCGCCGATGAACGAGATCTACCTCGCCTCGACGGGCGTCATCGGCGAGCCACTGGAGGCCGGCAAGTTCGCGCACCTGCTCGACGGGCTCGCGAAGTCGGCGAGGGCTGACGCCTGGCACGACACCGCCCGCGCCATCATGACCACTGACACCTATCCGAAGCTCGCAACCCGCAAGGCGCGAATCGGCGGCGTCGAGGTGACGGTGAACGGCTTCTGCAAAGGCGCCGGCATGATCGCGCCCGATATGGCGACGATGCTTTGCTTCGTGTTCACGGACGCCGCAGTCGGTGCGGCGCCTCTGCAGGACATCGTCAAATCCGGGGCTGACAAGAGCTTCAACTGCATGACGGTCGACGGCGACACCTCGACCAGCGACACGCTTCTGATGTTCGCGACAGGGGCGGCGGCGCGGCGCGGCCAGATACCCGTTACCGCCGTCGGCGATCCGGCGCTCGCCGAGTTCCGCGCCGCCGTGCACGACCTCCTGCGCGAGTTGGCGATCATGGTCGCGAAGGATGGCGAGGGCGCCTCGAAGTTCGTGACGATCAACATTGAGGGCGCTGAGAACGACCGGGCGGCGCGCATCATCGGCCTCTCGATCGCCAACTCGCCGCTGGTCAAGACCGCCATCGCAGGCGGCGATCCCAACTGGGGCCGCATCGTCATGGCGGTCGGCAAGGCCGGCGAAGCTGCGGACCGAGATCTCCTATCGATCTGGTTCGGCGGCAGAATCGTCGCCGACAAGGGGATGCGAGCCGACAGCTACGACGAAAAGACATTCGCCGAGTACTTCAAGGGCCGCGAGATCGAGATCCGCGTCGATGTGGGCGCCGGCGGTAACGGCCGCGCCACCATCTGGACGTGTGACCTGACGCACGATTATGTGTCGATCAACGCCGATTACCGGAGCTGATGGTCGGCGTCCGTACCGCGAGCGGGAAGCGCCGATGGCGGCCGCGCGCATGACCTCAGCTGACATCACGGCCGGGATCGAAGATCGACGACGTCTCGGCCTCCCGCGCGTGGTTGCGCCGCAACCGCCGCGCCATGGCGAGCGCGTAGGGTGCAACCGCCACCAGTTCCTCGACGATGGGTTCCGGCAGCCGGAGCCCGGCCCGCGCCGCGGCCGCGACGGCAAGCGCGCGCGTGGCAGGCTCGACAGACGAC
>CAYWBX010000320.1:0-4588 GCA_964456015.1 uncultured Hyphomicrobiaceae bacterium
CGCCCGCCGCCATGCGGGCCAGTTCGGCGACGAGCCCGCGTGCCCCTTTCACGCGGTCTGCCGGCGACTCCCAGTCGGCCTTGAACACGAGCTTCATGTCGGGCTGCACCTTCACGAGCCCCTTCGAGGCCGCGATGAAACGGACCAGCGCGTCCGGATTGGCGAACTCGCCCTTCCGGAAGGCGATCGAGGCGCCCCTCGGGCCGGCGTCGAGCTGGGCAATTCCGGCCTGACGGCAAAGCCCTTTGATCTCCATGACGTCAAGGAGGAACTCAACCTCGCGCGGCAGCGGACCGAACCGGTCGATGAGCTCTTCGCCGAAGGCGTCGATGTCGGCACGATTGACCAGGCTCGAGAGCCTCCGATAGAGACCGAGACGCACCTGCAGGTCGCCGATGTAGCTTTCGGGCAGAAGGACGGGCGTGCCTAGCTGGATCTGCGGGCTCCACTGTTCCGCCGCCTCACCGAGATCGCCGCCCTTCATGGCCGCGATCGTTTCCTCGAGCATCGACTGGTAAAGCTCGAAGCCGACCTCTTTGATATGCCCCGACTGCTCCTCGCCGAGCAGATTGCCGGCGCCCCGCAGGTCGAGGTCGTGCGAGGCAAGCGAGAAGCCCGCGCCCAGCGTGTCGAGCGACTGCAGCACCTTGAGCCGCTTCTCGGCGCCCTCGGTGAGCCGCTTGCCGACGGGCGTCGTCAGATAGGCGTAGGCCCGCGTCTTGGACCGCCCGACCCGGCCGCGCAGCTGGTAGAGCTGGGCGAGGCCGAACATGTCCGCCCGATGCACGATGAGCGTGTTGGCGTTCGGAATATCGAGGCCGGACTCCACGATCGCCGTCGAGAGCAGCACGTCGTACTGCCCGTCGTAAAAGGCGGTCATGATGTCCTCAAGCTCGGACGCCGGAAGTTGTCCGTGGGCGCGCGCGACGCGCAGCTCCGGCGTATGCTCGGCCAGGAACTCGGCGACCTCGTCGAGATCGGCGATGCGCGGCACCACGTAGAACGACTGGCCGCCGCGGTGGCGCTCGCGCCTGAGCGCCTCGCGCAGGATCACCGGGTCGACCGGCGAGATGTAAGTGCGCACGGCAAGCCGGTCGATCGGCGGCGTGGTGATCAGGGAGAGCTCGCGCACGCCCGAGAGCGCAAGCTGCAACGTTCGCGGGATCGGCGTCGCAGTGAGCGTGAGCACGTGCACGTCCTCCCTGAGCTGCTTGAGCCGCTCCTTGTGGCCGACACCGAAATGCTGTTCCTCGTCGATGACGAGCAATCCGAGGCGCTGGAACTCGATCGACTTGCCGAGCAGCGCATGGGTGCCGATGACGATGTCGACGGTGCCGTTCTTGAGGCCGGCCCTGACCTCGGCAAGCGCGCGCGCCGAAACGAGGCGTGAGGCGTGGGCGATCTTCACCGGCAGACCGCGGAAGCGCTCCTCGAAGGTCTTGAAGTGCTGCCGGGCGAGCAGGGTCGTCGGCACCACGACGGCCACCTGCAGTCCGGACATCGCCACGATGAAGGCGGCGCGCAGCGCCACCTCGGTCTTGCCGAAGCCGACGTCGCCGCACACGAGCCGGTCCATCGGACGGCCGCTCGCGAGATCCTCGACCACGGCGTCGATGCTTGCCGCCTGGTCCTCGGTCGGTTCGTGCGGAAAGCGCGCGATGAACTCGTCCCAGGCGCCCGCCGGGGGATGCAGAACGGGCGCCTCGCGCAACTGCCTGAGCGCCGCCACGCGAATGAGCTCGTCGGCAATCTCGCGCAGCCGCTTCTTCAGTCGCGCCTTGCGCGTCTGCCAGGCGAGGCCGCCGAGCCGGTCGAGCTCGACGCCCGTCTCGTCCGAGCCGTAGCGCGACAGAAGCTCGATGTTTTCGACCGGCAGATAGAGCCTGTCGCCGCCGTGGTAGGCGATCTCCAGGCAGTCGTGCGGCTCGCCGAGCGCGGTGATGGTTTTCAGACCGACGAAACGGCCGATGCCGTGATCGGCATGGACGACGAGATCGCCGGTCGACAGCGCCGTCGCCTCGGTGATGACGTCGGCGGCCTTCTTGGCGCGCCGGCGCGGGCGAACGAGCCTGTCGCCAAGGATGTCCTGCTCGCCGACGACGGCGAGCTCGGGCGTCTCGAAGCCGTGCTCGAGGGCGAGGACGGCCAGCGCCGGCTGGGCCACCGGAAGGGTGACCGCCTCCTCGAACGACTCGATCCGCGCGAGACCCGCAAGTCCATGTTCACCGAGCAGCGTCGCAAGGCGCTCGCGCGCGCCCGGCGTCCAGGCGGCGACGATCACGCGCTTGCCTTGCCCCGTGAGCCCCTTGATGTGTGCGACGACGGCATCGAAGAGGTTGACGCCGTCGGCCGCGCGCTCGGCCGAAAAATTCCGGCCTCTGCGCCCGCGAAATGACCTCACGAGCCCGGCTGACGACTCCTGCGTCTCGAAGGGGCTGAGGAGGTGGGCCTCGCGCGTGCCGATGAGCCGCTGCCATTCGGCTTCGAGAATGAACATGCGCTCCGGCGCCACCGGCTTGTAGGGCGGCGCGCCGAAGGCGTGCGTCTCGAGCGCGTCGACTCGCGCCTGGAAATGGTCACGGATCAGCGCCTGCCGATCCGCGATCGCCTCCGCCGCCTGCGCATCGAAGGAAACCGGCGCCTCGGGCAGGTAGTCGAAGATCGTCTCGAGCCGATCATGGAAGAACGGCAGCCAGTGCTCCATGCCGGGATAGCGCTGGCCGGCGCTCACGCCTTCATAGAGCGGGTCACCGGTCGTGCTGGCCCCGAAGGCAGCGAGATAGGCTTGGCGGAAGCGGCTCGCCGCCGCCTCTCCGAAGGCAACCTCGCTCATCGGCATCAGCGTCAGCTTCTGGACGACCTTCGTCGTGCGCTGCGTCTCGGGATCGAAGCTCTTGATGCTCTCAAGCGTGTCGTCGAAGAAATCGAGCCTGACGGGCGACTGCCGGCCCGGCGGGAACACGTCGATCAGGCTGCCGCGGACGGCAAACTCGCCGGGCTCCATCACCGTGCCCGTGCGCAAGAAACCGGCCTGTGTGAGGCGCTCGATGAGGCTGGCGCGGTCGATGCGCTGGCCGGGCGCGACCTGGCGCAGGGACCGCCGGATGAACTCGCGCGGCGGCAGCCGTTGCAGGAGAGCGTTGACGGTCGTGAGCACGATCGTCGGCTCTTTGCGGGCGCCTGCCACCATCAGCGCGAGAGCCGTGATGCGCCGCGCGACGATCTCGGCGTTCGGGCCGACCCGGTCGTAAGGCACGGTGTCCCAGGCCGGCAGGACGATGCGGCGCACCTTAGGCGCGAAGAAGCCGAGTGCGGCCTCGATCTGCTCGAGGCGACGGTCGTCGCGCGCGACGTGAAGCATCGTCACCGGCCGGCCACGCTGGGCGCTCGCTTCGGCAACAAGCTGTCCGAGGACGAGCCCGTCGTAGCCCTCCGGCACGCCGGCCACGATGCCCATCTCCCGTTCGGCCCGAGCCGCGGGAACAGCCGTCTGCGCGTTGCGGGTCACTGGGCGGCTCCGCCGGGTTCGAGACCGTGAAACGCGCGGATGCGCGCGATCAATCCTTTGAACTCGCCGGCGCGGTAGCCGTCGCCCGTCATCAGCCAGCTCTGCAAATCGGGGTCTGGGAGAGCGATGAAGCGCTCGAATTCGCCGAGTTCCTCCTCCGTCATCGCCGCAAGGTGCACCTCGGCATAGCGCCCGAGCAGCCAGTCCATCTCCTTGGTTCCGCGGTGCGTCGCGCGGTAGGCCGCACGGCGGCGGCGCTCATTGAACGGACGGGACATGCTAAAGGGGCTCCCGACGGTGAGTTTGCTGAAGGGTCGCTGACGGCGAAAGTCGTCCGGCTCTTCGCGGCGGCGCGCCGCGTCCATATATCGGCCGGCCGCGGCCCCTGCAAAGCCGAAACGTGCCGCGACCCGCATGCCGGCTGCGCCGCACCCCAGTCTAGATCAGGCGCAGGGACTTCAAGCTCGCATGTCCGTTTCGTCCGACGATGATGTGGTCGTGGACGACGATTCCAAACGGCCTTGCCGCATCGATGATCAGCCGCGTCATGTCGATGTCGGCGCGCGACGGGCTCGGATCGCCGGAGGGATGGTTGTGCACCAGGACGATCGCCGTCGCCGCAAGTTCGAGCGCCCGCTTGACGACCTCGCGCACATAGACGGGCGTGTGGTCCACCGTTCCCCGCCCCTGCACCTCGTCCGCGATGAGCCGGTTCTTCTTGTCGAGGAACAGGATGCGGAACGCCTCCTGCATGTCGAAGCCCTGCGCCGCGCGACAATAGTCGATCACCGCCGTCCAGGTGCCAAGCACCGGCTTGCCGACGATCTCGCCTTTGAGCAGCCGTCGCGCCGCCGCCTGCACCAGCTTGAGCTCGTCGACAACCCGGTCGCCGACGCCTTCGACTTCCTTCAGTCGCTCGGCCGGTGCATTGACGACCTCCGCGAACGAGTGAAACCGCGCCATCAGCCGCTTGGCGAGCGGCTTGGTGTCGCCGCGCGGGAAGACGCGGAACAACACCAGCTCGAGAAGCTCGTAGTCCGGCATAGCCTCCGCCCCGCCGTCGCGAAACCGCTGGCGAAG
>CAYWBX010000320.1:4598-4864 GCA_964456015.1 uncultured Hyphomicrobiaceae bacterium
CGAAGCCGCGCACGGTGCCCTGCCCGCTCATCCACCGGCTTGCCGGCCGCCGCGGCCTCGAAGAGGCTGCCCTGGGAGCCCGGACGCCGACCGCTGTCCGCCGTCGCACTCCCTCGAGGGCGCCTGCCCGCGCTGCTGCGCCGCTCTCGGCTCATGACTTGGCCGCCCTCGCGGTTCTCCAGCCGGATCACACGCCGTAGGGCGGCCGGTGCAAACCGGCGGGCGAGCAGGTGAACACCTCGCAACCGGTTTCCGTGACGCCGACC
>CAYWBX010000321.1:0-4861 GCA_964456015.1 uncultured Hyphomicrobiaceae bacterium
GCAGGGCTCTGCGGCCAGACCGTCGGATTTGCCCTCATGCGCGACGGCATTCGCAATTTCCGCATCATCGACCGGGCGGCACGAGGGCGGGAAGGTCCCTGGGCCACATATGCGCGCATGGAGATCCTGCGCTCGCCGAAGCATCTGACGGGAGCGGACCTCGGCGTCCCATCCCTGACGTTCCGCGCCTGGTATGAAGCTCAGCATGGCGCAGACGGCTGGCAGCGGCTGCACAAGGCTGGACGGCTCGACTGGCGGGATTATCTGCTGTGGGTGCGCGACACGGTGGCCATCCCTGTCGAGAACGACGTCGAGCTGATGCGCCTTGCGCCGACGTCCGCCGGCGTCGTCGCCGAGATTCGCTCCGGCATGAACACGGAGACCGTGACAGCCCGGCACGTCGTCCTCGCCTGCGGCCGCGACGGAGCCGGTGGCGCCCGGCTGCCCGATCTCCCCGGGCTCCGGCAGGGGACCGGGGGGCGCGTGGCGCATGCCTCGCAGCCGATAGACTTCGCCGGCACGGCCGGCCTCAGGGTGGCGGTCCTCGGGGCCGGCGCCTCCGCATTCGATTGCGCTGCCAGCGCGCTCGAGGCCGGCGCGGCGCAGGTCGTCCAGTTCGTGCGGCGTCCGCATCTCCCGCAAGTCAACAAGTCGAAGTGGACGAGCTTTCCGGGCTTCATGAAGGGCTTCGTCGGGCTTGATGACGCTACGCGCTTCAAGTTCTACAGCTACATCTTCGCCGAGCAGGTGCCGCCGCCCTGGGAGTCCGTCGCACGCTGCGATGCGCACGCCAACTTCGAGCTGCGCTTCTCCGAGCCTTGGCTCGATGTCGCGGCCAGTGCGAACGAGGTTGCGATCCTTACTCCGAAAGGCCGGCACGTCTTCGATGTCGCGATCCTGGCGACCGGGTTCGACGTCGATCTGGCCATGCGGGGCGAACTGGCGGACGTGCGCCACAACATTCTTCTGTGGTCCGACCGCATCGGGCCCGAGGCGGCGGCGCAGAATCCCGAGTGCGCCCGCTTTCCCTATCTGGGCCCAGGTTTCGAGCTGCTGGAGCGCCAGCCGGGCGAGACTCCGGGTCTCCAGCGCATTCATGTTTTCAATTGGGGCGTCACGCTGTCCCATGGCGCCCTTGCCGGCGACATTCCGGGACTGAGGACCGGCGTCGACCGCCTGTCGGAAGCGCTCTGCCGGTCGCTCCTGTCCGCTGACATCGAGACGCACTGGCAGGCGCTCCGGGCGCTCGAGGACCCCGAGCTCGAGCCGACCGGTCGCTATGTGCCGCCCGCGGCCCGTACCGCACCCTGAGGTTTACAAACCGCCCGCCACGCGCCATGAGCGGCGCACCGGCACCGATGAGGAGACGAGCATGGCCGAGCCCGAGACCAACTTCCGCATCAACCCTCAGCGCCTGTGGTCCAGCCTGATGGAGATGGCGCGAATCGGCGCAACTCCGAAAGGCGGCGTCAATCGCCTGACGCTGACCGACCTCGACCGGCAAAGTCGCGATCTCTTCGCGGCCTGGTGCCGCGATGCCGGCTGCAGCCTCACCGTCGACCGGATGGGCTCCATGTTCGCGCGCCGCAAGGGCAGCGACGACAGCCTGCCGCCGGTGATGGTGGGAAGCCATCTCGACACCCCACCGACGGGCGGCAAATTCGACGGTGCGCTGGGCGTGATGGCGGCCCTCGAGATCGTGCGGACGCTCAATGATCTCGATGTCAAGACACGGCATCCCATTGAGATCGCCATGTGGACCAACGAGGAGGGCTCGCGGTTTGCTCCTGCGATGACCGCCTCCGGCGTTTTCGCAGGCGTCCTGAAACTCGAGGATGCGCTCCGGATCAAGGATGTCGACGGTCGCGAGATCGGCGCCGAGCTGCAGCGCATCGGCTATGCGGGCGATGCTCCGGTCGGCGGACGGCCGGTGCGCGCATTCTTCGAGCTGCACATCGAGCAAGGCCCGATCCTCGAGGAGGAGGGCATCGACATCGGCGTCGTCACGGCGGCGAACGGCCAGAAGTGGTACGAGATCACGCTCACCGGTGTCGAGAGCCACGCCGGCCCGACCCCGATGAACCGCCGCCGCGACGCGCTCCTCGGCGCCGCCCGCATCGTCGAACTCGTTAACGCCATCGGCCATGCCCACGACCCGGCCGCCTGCGCCACCTGCGGCATGATCCAGGCACACCCGAACTCGCGCAACGTCATTCCGGGGCGCGTGTTCCTGACCGTCGATTTCCGTCATCCGGACGCAGAGCGGCTCGCTGGCATGGACAAGGCGCTGCGCGCCGGCCTCGAAGACATCGCGGCCCGAACGAAGCTCACATATGACATGAAGCTCGTCGCAGACTATGCGCCGACGCCATTCGATCCGGCCTGCGTCGAGGCCGTGCGGAAGGCAGCCCGCCGGCTCGGTTATTCCACCCGCGACATCACCTCGGGCGCAGGCCACGACGCCGTCTATATGGCGCGCGTGGCCCCGACCGCCATGGTCTTCACGCCCTGCGTCGGCGGCATCAGCCACAACGAGGCCGAGGACATGAAGCCCGAATGGGCAGCGGCCGGTTGCAATGTGCTCGCGCACGCGGTGATCGAGACGGCAGGCATCGACGGCTCACCGTGAGGGACCCTGACCCGACGCTCGATGCGACCCAGATGCTCCTCGACCCCGCGGCGGACGCCGGCGAACACGCGGGGCGATATGCTTTCGATTAAGCCGCGGTTAACGGCTCCCCGCTAAGTTGCCGGATGGGGAGTTTGCGGCTGAAGCCCGGCCCGCAAGCTCCGGGGGAGTGGGAGTGGGCCATGCACGAGCAGCGCCGTGTTCGCTTTGCGAACATCGACGGGATCAGCCGCGCCGATCTGCCGATCGCCATGGAGATCTGGCTCGATGACCTGATGCGCAAGGAATGGCCGTCGCGCGACACGCTCAAGTTCGCCAATCATCTGAAGCGCTACATGGCCGATCCCGATCCCAAGGATCTGCTGCTGCGGGCCATCGAACGGCACACGCAGCTCGACCGCAAGCAGGTCCTCGACGTGCTCAAACAGATGCAGATGTTCGGCGCCGCCGAAGCCTTCGACATCGACGGCGACATTGTGCGGGTCTCGCTGACCCTCTCCTTGATGCAGCGCCTGCGCACCCTCGAGACCAAGCGCCGCTTCCACGAGCTTGGCGCCCAATTGGCCCTCGACCCCTCCGCTACACATCATCGCAAGGAGGGCAAATGGCTGCCGGAGCAGACTGCTTCCGACGAGGAAGCGGATGACCGATCGCCGCATCCGGAGGATTCTGCACGCGCGGCTTGAGCCGGCAAACGCTGCCGTCCTTGCGCAAGCTCACGTCTGCATCCCCCAACGGCGCACGGTTCGCGTTTCGATGCCGCGGAAAATGACGTTCTCCACGAAGAGCCCGATCAAGATTACCGCATATGACCTGCTGCCGGCTCCGCAGATAGCATCCTAAGCTAACGCGACCGGCTTTTCGAAGTCCGCCGGACCGAGATCGCCCAGGGTCGCATGCCGTCATCGCGGTTTGAGGTCCTCAATCGTCTTGATGTCCGGATTACGGGTCACCAGCTTGAACGGCAGACCGGAAATCGCCTGAATTGCCTTGACTTGGCCGTTCGTCTTTCCCCAAAGCAGCAGCATGTTCGAAACGCCGCTCGTGACCATGTGCACGTTGCCGGAGAGCAGCGCATCGTTGGCGGCCCCGCCCGAGAGCAGCGTCACCCATTCTGCCTTCAGGTTGTCAAGACCTGCCGCCTTGGCATGCTTCTCAACCAGCTTGTGATGCTCCATGAGCAGCGTCGGCGTGAACAGCAACCCGGGCTGCTTTGTTATCTTGAGCTCGGCCACCTCCGCCTTCGCGCCCGCCGCCACGGCAACGAGCACCACGGCCCCCACCGTCGCGCTCCGGCGCAGTGATCGCAGCATGACGTCTCTCCCAGCCCCGGTTTCCGATCGGCTCTTGTCCATCACCCGGACGCGGCGGGCGATCCTCCGCAAGCCAGCTTCGTACGTCGCGGTCCCCCTGGCAAGCCAAACCCAAACCTTGTCGCGCCCCGCCCCGGCGGATGTACACGGCGTTTGCGGCTGCGATCCGGCCTGCTACCGTCGCGCAATCACCGAGCCGCAAACAACGGGAGACACGCATGAGCGCGCAGGATCTGGCGTGGATGTCAGCTGCCGAGCTCGCTTCTCTGATCGCCGGACGGCAAGTGTCGGCCGTCGAAGTCATGCAGGCCACGCTCGCACGCGCCGAGCGCGCCCAGACCGTGCTCAACTGCTTCATCACCATCGCAGCCGAGACAGCGCTCGCCGAGGCCCGGCGCATCGACTCCCTGATCGCCAGCGGCGAGAGCGTCGGTCCGCTCGCCGGCGTTCCGCTGCACGTGAAGGACCTCGTCAACACCAAAGGCATCCGCACGACGTTCGGGTCGTATATTCACGAACGAAACGTCCCGTCCGAAGACCAGGTGGCGGTCGCCCGACTCAAGGCCGCGGGCGCCATCGTCTTCGCCAAGACGACGACGCCCGAATTCGGACATATGCCGTGGACGCAGGCGCCCCTCTTCGGGCGCACGCGCAATGCGTATTCCGCCGAGCGCACCTCGGGCGGCTCCTCGGGCGGCGCCGCGGTCGCCTGCGCCGCCGGGATCGGACCGCTCGCCATTGCAACCGACGCCGGCGGTTCGACCCGCATACCAGCCGCCTGCAACGGCGTCGTCGGCATCAAGCAGTCGCTCGGTCTCATTCCGCACGACACCGCCCCCGATGCCTTCTCGAACATGAGCTACATCACGCCGACGACACGCACGGTGATGGACACCGCCCTCATGCTCGAGGCCATGGC
>CAYWBX010000322.1:0-4847 GCA_964456015.1 uncultured Hyphomicrobiaceae bacterium
TGGGCGGTTTGCCTCGCGTCGACATTTGCCGGCCGCGAGCAGGGGGAATGGCTCGGCTGAACGCGGCCGGGACGTGAGACAAGGGCCTCGAGAGAGATGAACGCACACGACTTCAACACGGCGGCAGGTTGGGTCCTCTCCGCGTTCCTGGCGATCTTCGGCATGAAGGAGCTGGGAGCGATTCTCAGCGCCTCGCACGGTCCCGAGAAAGCCGGCTACACGCTGCCAGCCCCCACGGGCGGGACAGCCGGTCCTGCCGCGCAGCCGGCGGCATTCGAGTTCGCCAAGGTGGCCGAGCTTCTGCCCAAAGCGTCCGTTGACAACGGCAAGGAGGTGTTCAAGGCCTGCACGCAGTGCCACACCCCGGAAAAGGGAGGCCAGCACAAGCTGGGCCCGAACCTCTACGGCATCGTGGGACGGGAGATCGGCAAGGCGGCCGGCTTCACCAACTTCTCGCCGGCCCTCAGCGGAAAGGGCGGCAAATGGGACTGGCAGCCGCTCGCCAACTATCTCTATGACCCGAAGGGTTTCATTCCGGGGAACCGGATGGCCTATAACGGCGTGAAGGATACGACGGACCTCGCCGATCTCTTGGCCTACCTGCGGACACTTTCGGACGCTCCCGCCGAGTTCCCGAGCAAGTGAGCTGGCGCGGAGCGACTTATCCTGGTTCGACCCGACCCGCGCGGGGGCGGCTGCTCGGCAACCGGCAATCACGCGACCACAATCGCTTCGCCAGCGGTGCGAGCACCCGGCGGCACGGCTTGACCAAGAATTAACTTGGCAGACGGTCGTCGAATGCCGCATGTCCCTGTCGAGAAGGTCCGGGCGTCGTGCTCCGGGTCCGAGCAACCGACAGAATCGCCCGCTGTCACGCGCCCATGCCGCCAGCCGCTAGCAGCCCCTGCATCCTGCTGACGCTCATCGCGTTGCTTGTTGCGCATTGGCCACCTGCCTCCTCCGCCTGGGCGGCCGAGCTCAAGCGTCGGCACGCCATCGCCAAGATCGGCGAGCCACGCTTCCCGCCCGATTACAGGCATTTCGATTGGGTCGATCCCGCGGCCCGGAAGGGGGGCTCGGTCCGCGTCTCGGGCATCGGCAGCTTCGACAGCCTGAACATCAATAGCGTCATCGGTTCACCCGCCCCTGGCCTTTCGCTGATCGATGCCACGCTCTTCGCCCCGAGCCTCGACGAGCCGGCAACGGCCTACGCGCTTGTCGCCGAGTGGGTCGCATACCCGGACGACTTTGCGTTTGCCACGTTTCGACTGCGTGATGGCGCGAGGTTCAGCGACGGCACCGCGATCACGCCGGAAGATGTGATCTTCTCCTTCGAGGAGCAGACCCGCGCGAGCCCTCCCCTCGCGATCTTCTATCGCGATGTGACGAAGGCTGAGCTGACCGCGCCCCGCGAAATCACTTTCCGCTTCGCGCGCCCTGGAAACCGCGACCTGCCCTATGTGGTGAGCCTTCTGTCGATCATTCCGCGCCACTACTGGACAGCCGTCGGGCGATCGGGCACCCCCCGCAATCTCGCCGACGCGACGAGCGAGCCGCCTGTCGGCGCTGGCCCTTACCGCATCAAGTCCGTCGATCCCGGCCGCGCGATCGTCTACGAGCGCATTCCCGACTGGTGGGGGCGGGATCTTCCCGTCAATGTCGGCCAGTACAATTTCGACGAGATCCGCTACACGATGTATCGGGACGACATCCCGGAGTTCGAGGCGCTGAAATCCGGCGACATCGATCTTTCGGAGGAGTTTTCCTCCAAGCGTTGGGCAACGGCCTATGACATTCCGCCGGTGCGAGACGGGCGATTGAAGCGGCTGACGCTTGCGCGCAAGACCGTCGCCAATCTGCAGTACTTCGCATTCAACACGCGCCGCGCCAAGTTCGCCGACCGTCGCGTGCGTCAGGCGCTCGGCCTCGCCTACGACTTCGAGAGCGCCAACAAGAGCCTGTTCTATGGCCTCTACCGGCGCATCAACAGCACCTTCGACAACTCCGAGTTGGCGCATCAGGGCACGCCTTCTGGCCGCGAGCTCGAGCTCCTCGAAACGGTCCGTGACCGGGTTCCGAAAGAAGTGTTCGGTCCCGCCTACCGCGCCCCCGTCAATGCGGGCCCGGACGACGTGCGACGCAACCTGCGCGAGGCCGCGCGGCTCCTCGATGCGGCAGGCTGGATCGTCGAGGGCGGGGTGCGCCGGCACCGCGAGACGCGCGAGACGCTTGCGATCGAGTTCCTGAGCTATGACACGAGCTTCGACCGCATCGTGCTGCCCTACAAGCAAGCGCTCGAGCGGCTCGGCGTGCGCCTCGACATCCGCGTCGTCGACGCCACGCAGTACGAAAACCGTCTGAAGGCCTTCGACTTTGACATGATCACCGACGCGCAGAGCATGAGCCATGCTCCCGGCAACGAACTGCGCGAGATCTGGGGGTCGGAAGCCGCATCAAAGACGGCGAGCCGCAATCGGATCGGAGTTCGCGATCCGGCGGTCGACGCGCTGATCGAGGAGGTCATCTATGCGCGCACGCGGCCCGAGCTCATTGCCGCCGTCAGGGCACTTGATCGGGTGATCCTGTGGAATCACTACTTCGTTCCGCAATGGTTCAATCCCGACGCCTGGATCGTGCACTGGGATCGGTTCGGTCGGCCCGCGCGGCATCCTTCGCAGGACCCGGGCGTCCTGACGACCTGGTGGATCGACCCGGAAGCCGACCGCCGTCTGCAGGCGCGCCGCGGGAGGAGTTGAGATGAGATCCCTGATCGAGCGGCTGGCCGTGGCAGCAGTGGTCCTCGTCTGCTCAGCCATCGACGCTTCCGCCGACAGGGCGCGTCACCACGCCCTCTCGCTCGTCAAGCCGCCACGGTTCGGCCCCGATTTCAAGCATTTCGACTGGGTCAACCCCAGCGCACCGAAGGGCGGCAGCGTACGCCTGCGTGGCATCGGGACGTTCGACACGCTGAACCGGTTTGCGTCGAAGGGCAATCCGGCGATCGGCCTCAATCTCATCCACGATACCTTGCTCGCCAGCTCGCTCGATGAGCCGTCGACCGACTACGGTCTGGTCGCGGCCTGGGTCACTTATGCCGCCGACTACTCCAAGGCGACGTTCGGTCTGCGCCCCGAAGCCCGCTTCCACGACGGCACCCCGGTCACACCCGCCGATGTCGTGTTCTCGCTCGAGGCCGTGAAGGCGGCGCATCCGCGTTACGCCATCTATTACAAGAACGTCGTCAAGGCCGAGGCGACCGGTCCCGCCGAGGTCACGTTTCATTTCGACGTTACCGGCAACCGCGAGCTGCCGCAGATCGTCGGCGCGCTCCCCGTCCTGTCGCGCGCCTTCTGGACAGGCAAGGACGATAAGGGCGAGCCGCGCGACCTCGCTCGCGGCACGCTGGAAATCCCGCTTTCCTCGGGCCCCTATCGCATCGCCGAGTTCGACACCGGACGCTCGATCACCTATCGGCGAGTTGCCGACTGGTGGGCTCGCGATCTGCCCGTAGCGCGCGGCCAGTGGAATTTCGACACGATCACGTTCGTCTATTACCGCGACCGGACGCCGGCGTTCGAGGCCTTCAAGCTCGGCGCGACGGACTTTTGGGCGGAGAACAGCGCCAAGGGCTGGGCCACGGGGTACGACATCGAGGCGGTCCGCAACGGGCACATCAAGCGCGAGATGCTCCCGACGCGGGACATTGCGCCGATGCAGGGCTTCGTCTTCAACACGCGCCGCAAGCAGTTCGCCGATCCGCGTGTGCGCTACGCCTTCAACCTCGCCTTCAACTTCGAGCAGTTCAACCGTAACATGTTCTACGATCAGTACGCGCGCGTCTCGAGCTACTTCGAGAACTCGGAGCTCAAGGCGCGGGGTCTGCCGGAGGGTGCCGAACTTGCCATTCTCGAGACGGTGCGCGGGCTCGTGCCCGCCGAGGTCTTCACCACCGAGTGGAGGAACCCGGTCAACACCACGCCGGAGGACTTTCGCCGCCACATGGCGCAGGCCGCACGGCTTCTCGCCGAGGCCGGCTGGACGGTGAAGGACGGCGCCCTGCGCAACTCGTCGGGCGATGTCCTGCGCGCCGAGTTCCTGCTCGTCCAACCCGACTTCGAGCGCCTTGTGCTCGCCTACAAGGCGGAGCTCGAGAAGCTCGGGATCCGTATCGAGGTGCGCACGGTCGACGCCGCGCAGTATCGCCGCCGCATCGACACCTTCGATTTCGACATCGTGGTCGGAAGCTTCGCGCAGTCGCTGTCGCCCGGCAACGAGCAGCGCGAATACTGGGGCTCGGCTTCAGCCGAGAAGGAGGGAACGCGCAACGTCATCGGAATCAAAAACCGCGCCGTCGATACGCTCATCGAGCGGCTGATCTTTGCCACCGACCGCGCCGACCTCGTCGCAGCCACGCGCGCGCTCGACCGCGTCCTGCTCTGGAACCATTACCTGGTTCCGCAGTTCTACGCGCCCGCCGAACGCATCGCTTATTGGGACAAGTTCGCGCGCCCCGAGCGTCTGCCGGGACATGCGAATGCCCTCTCGGCTTTCCTCCAGGTCTGGTGGCACGATGACAGACGTGCGGCGGAGCTTGCGGCGCGACGCCGCTGACTTTCTTGAGGAGAGCGTGCGACATGAGATCTTCGATCGGCTCTTTGGGTCTCGCCGGCCACCTGTTGCTGGCTGTGCTCGCGCCGGCCCCGCTCGCCGCCGAGCCGCGGCACGGCCTCTCAATCTTTGGCGACCTCAAGTACCCGGCCGACTTCAAGCACTTCGATTACGTCAACCCGGACGCGCCGAAGGGCGGCCGTCTCGTCACTGTCGGCGCCAACACGTTCGACAGCTTC
>CAYWBX010000323.1:0-4844 GCA_964456015.1 uncultured Hyphomicrobiaceae bacterium
CGAGGTCGAGCTCGAAGCCGGCGGCGCCATGGCCCGAAAGACCAAAGTCCCCGATCTTTTCATCCGGGATCCCTTCCAGAATCCAGCCAGCGCGAGAGGTGCGCGCCTCGGGCTTTACGCGGTAGTAGGAACCGACGAAGTTGCCTTGTGCGGTGAAACCAACGCCCGCGAGCATCTGCGGGGGCCGGCCATTCCGCCGCCAGAGGCCGCCGTACTCGCCATCAAAGGCGTTATAGTACTCGCCGGCCTCCGCCGCCCAGGCGCGGATGCCGCCCTCGCCGCGCCGAATCTCGATTGCGGCCGGCAACGAAATGTGGCGCGCCACCTTCCAGTAAAAGCCGTTACCACCAAGATACATGAAACGGCCACCGCCGTCGCGATAGCGCGTCAGCGCGTCGAGCATGGCGCCGGTGTGATACTCGGGGTGTGAACCCGTCATGAGAACGGGATAGTCCTTGATTAGGTCATAGCCTTCGCGGTCGAGTTCCTCGTCCGTGATGACGTCATAGCGGTATCCCTTGGCCTCAAGCCAGGCGATCAGGTGGGTATCGGCCGGGAAATGACGCAGGCCCGAAGCGCGGACCGTCGCATCCGGATAGGTGATGTACCCGATGCGCATGGTGAGCATGGGCCTCAGCCACGAGGCATGGCAAATGCCGCTGCCGTCGGTGTGGACGTTGTAGGTCGAAAATCCGTACTCGGGATGCTCGGCGGCGTTTGCCGGATAGGCACCGGGCCAGGCGGCCGCCTGCTCCTTCCAGCTCGCGAGCCAGCGCGCGCTCTTTGCCTCCGGCCGGGCATGATTGTGATAAACCGTATACGTGTAAGTCGACATCAGCAGGCAGATGTCAGCGGTGCGCCGGCCTTTGGGCGGCAGCACAAAGAACGGAATGTTATCGGCTCCGCCCTCGCCTTCTATGCGGACGGCGTAGGCGCCGGAACGGGTGGCGGGCGGGACCTCCCAGGAAAAGTCCGTCTCCCACCCGCAATCGTAGAGGTCGTCCTCGTGGAAGTGGATCGCCGCGTATTCGGCCGGCGCATGGCGGAAGCACATCTCGCGGCCGCTCCAGGAGGCGCCGGTCATGGCGCGAGCGGGGAGATTGACGAGGCGGCCGTGATAGCCGCGGCCAGCCTTGTCGATGACCTTGACGGTGGAAATCGCCTCGGCGAAGTCCCAGCGGGCGACGATGCCGTCCGCGGTGCTGCCGTCGGCCGCAGCAGCGATCTCCTCGTTCGGAACCGGCCGGCGCGCAATCGCAGGCGCCTCGATCTTGCCGTTGAAGTGGCCGCGGACCGGCTCGCCGCCGAGCGCGGCGATGATCCACGGCATGGTTTTCGGTGGCGCAATCCCGTCCGCCGCCTCGACCGCGGTCTCGGCGACCGTGAAGTCGCCAACGGGCTTGCCGCGCGAGAGCTCGACCTGGCCGACAGAAAGCCTTTGTGCCACGGCGTCCCAGCGCGCAAAAACGCGATACCAGCGGCGCGCGATGAGTGGTCGGCGCGTCTTGACTCGCGTCGTTCCGATAATCGCCTCGGCGCTGCCGTCCTCGCCGACGGCAAGCGCAAACCCCAAGCGCGTGTTCGGATCATAGGCGGAGAGAACGCCCTGGCGGCGCTTCAGGTCGGGCAGGGTCGGCCAGATGGTGGCGATGAACGTGAGCCCCGAGCCTCCCGAAAGATCGTGATTGGCATTGATGATGGCGTAAGAGCCCTGATGGATCGGCTGCTCACGCGAGGGATAGCTCGCCTCGATTTCGGCCGCGACGGGCTCCTCGCGTATGCCGGGGCCGGCGGGGTTCGGATCGGCTGAGATCACGCGGACGAGGCGCGCGCGATAGGGACCCGAGAGCCGGCTCGAGACTTTGAACCCGATCGTCTCACCGGGGCGAACGGACAACCGGTCAGCGTAGCCGGCAATCGGCAACATGCTCTGGGCTCCTCGAATCCGCGAAAGAGCGTCGCTCTTCTGCACCTGCGAAGTGACTTCACGCCCAAGTCGGGAACATTTCGTCCCATGCGTCAAGGCCTGCGACAGGAAAGCCCGAAGAGTCGGACGGCCATCAGCGCGACGACAGATATTTTCGCCAGATCGCCTTTTCGCCGAGGCTCTCGACAAAGTTCCTGTGGCGAGCCTCATCCTCCGCCGTCAGGCGAGGCAGGAGGGGGGCCGGTCTCGCGCGGACGGTTGCCGTGCGCGCCGTTGAGCCTGGGACGGAGCGCGCGTTCCGGCCCGCGCTTTGAAGGCTCAATGTTGCCTGACGCTCGCCGAGGAGTTCCACGTAGACGGCGGCAAGCAAGAGCGAGTCGACGAGCGCGCCGTGCTTGCTGCGATGTGCGTTATCGATGCCATATCGCTTGCAGAGGGCATCGAGCGAATTGGGGCCGGCCGGGTGCTTGCGTCGCGCGAGCGCGAGCGTGTCGACGAGGCGCGACTGCGGGATCTCCGGCAGATTGAGCCGCGCCAGCTCGGCATTGATGAACCCCAAATCGAACTGAGCGTTGTGGATGACGAGCGGGGCATCGCCGATGAACTCGAGGAAGCCGCCGACCACCTCGCGGAACGGCGGCTTGTCCTTCAGGAAGTCATTGGAGAGGCCGTGGATGCGCTCGGCGTCAGGATGTACGAGCCGGTCCTCGGGGCAGATGAACGAGTGGAATTCGCGCCCGGTGGGGATCCGATTGACGATTTCGACGCAGCCGAGCTCGATCAGGCGGTCACCGGCCCTGGCATCGAGACCGGTCGTCTCGGTGTCGAGTACGATTTCGCGGAGCATCGGGCGGGGTCCTTGCGTGATCGGACGGGGTGGAGCGGGGTCGCCGGCCGATCATGGCATCACGCCCAGTAGCGGGCGTAAGCCGTGCCGATTCGGCCCCTGAGGCTCTCAACGATCCTATCGATCTGCGCCTCGGTCTCCGGAATGGTGCCGCTGGTATCCACAACGAAATCCGCCCGGCGCCGCTTCTCGGCATCCGGCACCTGCCGGGAAAGGATTTGGTCGAGCCGTTCGGGCGTCATGCCCGGTCGCTCGAGCACGCGGCGGCGCTGCACGTCAGGCGGTGCGCTCACGACGACGGTGACATCGACGCGGGCCTCATTGCCGCCTTCGAACAAAAGGGGGATCTCGAGCACCGCCATTGGCGTGCCGCGGCCCGCCTCGGTGCGCAGGAACTCGCGTTCTGCCTCGAACACCAACGGATGGACGATCGCCTCGAGACGCTTGAAGCCCGCCGGGTCGGCAAGCAGCGCCGCCGCCAGCCGTTGACGATCGACGCCTTCGGGCGTCGTCGTCCCAGGAAAGGCCGCCTCGATGGGCGCCACGGCCTTTCCGCGATAGAGCCTGTGCACCTCGGCATCGGCATCGCACACCGGGATGCCAAGCGCAATGAACCGCTTCGCCGCCGTCGACTTACCCATACCGATGGAGCCGGTCAGGCCGATGATGAGCATCACGTGCCCTCGATATCCCGGACGATGAGATCGCGCAGTTCGTCCGTCACCTCTGGCCGGACGCCGAACCACTTTTCAAAGCCTGGCACCGCCTGATGCAGCAACATGCCAAGGCCGTCGACGCCGACGAGGCCACGGGCGCGTGCGTTGCGGAGCAGGTTCGTCTCGAGCGGTACATAGACGATATCGGCGACGGTCGCGTCCTGGGGCAGAGCTGCGACGTCGAAGTCGAGTGGGCCGGACTTCACCATGCCGAGCGTGGTGGTGTTGACGAGAAGGCCGGCATCGCGGCTTGCCGCTTCTCTGCGATCCCATGGTAATGCGCGGACCTTGGCGCCGAAGTGGTGGGCGATGGCTTCGGCGCGCGCGAGCGTACGATTGACGACGCGGACCTCGCCGACACCCGCCTCAAGCAGGCCGTAGACGATGGTGCGCGCCGAGCCGCCGGCGCCGAGCACGACGGCGGGACGGTCCGGCGCCGCCCAGGCCGGCGCGGCGGACGCGAGATGAGTCATGAAGCCATAGGTATCGGAGTTAGCGGCGCACAGCCGCGACCCTTCGAACCATAGCGTGTTGGCGGCGCCGACGGCGCGAGCAGATCCGTCGAGCTCGTCGGCGGCGGCAAAAGCCGTCTCCTTGTGCGGCACGGTGACGTTGCAGCCGACAAAGCCGTTCAAGGCGAGTGAGCGGAAGAAGGCGTGCGCTTCCTCGGGCCGGACGGCGGCCTTCGTGTAGGTGCCGTCGATCCGATAGCGGGCGATCCAGTGGCCGTGGATCATCGGCGAGCGCGAGTGCTCGACCGGCCAGCCGACGATGCAGGCGCGTTTCATGCGGTCAGAACTTTCCGGTTACGCAGCTCGGCAAGCAGCGGCAGGAGCGGAAGGCCGAGAATGGTGAAGTAGTCGCCTTCGATTCGCTCGAAGAGCTGGATGCCGAGGCCTTCGAGCTGGTAGGCGCCGACGGAGGCGCACACAGCATCGCCAGCCTTTGCAAGATAGAAGTCGAGGAACGCGTCGGAGAACGCGCGCATGGCCATGTGCGCCTCGCTCCGTTCTCTCCAGAGGAGTGTGCCGTCGGCGGCAAGCGCCACGCAGGAGTGGAGGACATGGGTGCGCCCGCGGAAAGCCGTGAGATGTGCGCGCGCCTCGGCGATGTCGCGCGGCTTCTCGAAGATGCGCGATCCCAGAGCCAGCACCTGGTCCGCACCGATCACAAGGGCTCCAGGCTGTCGGCCAGCGACGTCGAGCGCCTTCGCTTCGGCAAGGGCCATCGCCAGAACTTCGGGTGCAATCGGTTCCGAACTCGCGGCCTCGAATTTCCGACGCACAGCGGGCTCATCGACCCGCGAAGGGACGACATCGCAGACGACGCCGGCTGCGGAAAGCAACTTTCTGCG
>CAYWBX010000324.1:0-1968 GCA_964456015.1 uncultured Hyphomicrobiaceae bacterium
TGATCGTCTCGCCCGTTTCGTAGACGAAGAACTCCATGCGGTCGAGTTCCTGCAGGAGGTCGTTCGGGAACTCGATGTCCGCCTTGTCGATCTCGTCGATCAGCAGTACCGGGCGCTTAGGACTCGTGAAGGCGTCCCAGAGCTTGCCCCGTTTGATGTAATTGGAGATGTCCTTCACCCGTTCGTCGCCGAGCTGGCTGTCCCGCAGGCGCGAGACGGCATCATATTCGTAGAGACCCTGCTGCGCCTTGGTCGTCGACTTGATGTGCCATTCGATGAGCGGGGCGCCGAGCGCCTTCGCCACCTCGAGCGCAAGGACCGTCTTTCCGGTGCCGGGCTCGCCCTTGATGAGCAGCGGCCGCTCGAGCGTGATGGCCGCATTCACGGCAACCTTGAGGTCCTCGGTCGCGACGTAGGATTTGGTGCCGGTGAACTTCATCATTCCCCCAAGGGTTGCAGGGCTCGGTTCGGATCGACGGGCGAGACTATGAGCAAGCCCTTTCCCCAGCAAGCGGACGATCGCCGCGGGAGGCTGGCATGCGGCCGTCACTGGTCTCAGAACGCTGCGTCAAGCGCCAAGAGCGCCGCTCCGGGAGGGAAAGCGGCGCTCTCGGGGCCCGAGGTTCGGCACACGCCGCAAGCCTCGGTCTCGCAACGGGTGGGAGTGGGCTGCGAGACGCCGTCTGCCCCTTGGGCGCCGCGATGGGGGAACATCGCGAGCCGCGACGTGCGCGCGGGACGATGACCGGGTAGCCTCCTTTTCACTGCGCCGCTCCGCGTGAGAGGGCTCACGACGGAGGCGGCCGCTGCCATGCCGACCTCGATCATGAAGGAGGGAGACCGCCGAACGAGCCGGCCGGTTTCGCGGCTGGGTGAGGGCCACGAGACGGGGAGTGGTCGCTTGTCGCACCGATTTGTGGCGCTGCCAGCAGATGGGGAGCGGGAAATCTGAGGCGGCGCATCTGGGACGGGCGCACGCAAACGGCAGGGCTCGTGCGGCGGGCTCAACTCCTTTCGTCAAGTTCGGCGATCCCACAACCGGGACCGACGCGACGGTACACGGCAGGGTTGAATACACGGTAAACGTGTCAAATGTAATTATACAACCAGTAAGAGAAATTCCTATCCGCCGTTCGTTCCGATGCCCCGCGATCAACCCTTGCCGCATGGCACAACCGGTTTTTCTTGACTGGCAAAATCAGACACTTAAATACGAGCGCGAGTTGGCATCTACGACTCCAGTCGTAGACGGGGAGAACGCTCATCAGCAAGGGATCAGGCTGACATGCCGTCGCGCAAGGGCAGCAAGGGCAAACCCAGAACATCCAAGAGCACGACGACCGCCTCGCAGACATTGAACGCCGGGAAAACAGTGCGAGGTGCCACGAAGCCATCCAAGCGGATCGCCGCCAAGCGCCCGGCGGTCGGTCATAAAGTGAATGGCAGGCACGCGAGTGCGAAAGGACCCCAGACTGAGGCAGCGAATTCGGTCGTCAAGGCGAATGGCAAGGCTGCCGCGATGCCGGTGACCATCACGCCCCTGACGCCGCACCGCACCAAGGCCCGTCTGCAGGAGGAGGCGAGCGGCACCGATGTTCGCCACAAGCAACGGTCGCCGAACGGGGCGAGGATCCGGGCGGCGGCCCATCGCTCGCAAGCCAAGCGCAGCGAGATCGTGCTGCCTCCGGATTATCGGCCGCTTGAGAGCGAGCCGTTCATGAATGAGCGGCACCGCATTTACTTTCGCAACAAGCTGCTCGCTTGGAAGGAGGAGATCCTCCGTCTCAATATGGAGACCTTGAAAGGTCTCCATGACGAATCGGCCCAGCAGGCCGATCCCGCCGATCGGGCGACGGCGGAGACGGATCGCGCGCTCGAACTGCGCGCGCGCGACCGCCAGCGCAAGCTGATGAATAAGATCGACGCGGCTCTCGCGCGGATCGAGGATGGCTCTTACGGCTATTGCGA
>CAYWBX010000324.1:1978-3755 GCA_964456015.1 uncultured Hyphomicrobiaceae bacterium
ACCGGTGAGCCGATCAGCCTGAAGCGCCTCGATGCTCGGCCCATCGCGACGCTATCGATCGAGGCGCAGGAGAAGCGCGAGCGCCGCGAGCGGATTTTTCGCGACGATTGATCGGCGCGACCGTTTCACTTCCTCCAACAGATGCTGCAGGGCCTTGCAGACCGTTATGCGTCTCCTTTTCTGACGCGCGTTAGGACTCTCATAACGGCTTTGTGCGAGGACTGAACGCAATCCGCGCATCGCGAAGGCGGCGGCTGATTGGCGGCCGGAGGAGGTGTGCCGTGCTCTGCAGTCTTGCCTTGCTTGTCGTGCCTTGTCGTGCCGCCCGGTCACTTGTCTACGCTCTGGCACAAGGCTGCCTCGCCGGCGGCACTCTGCTAATTCCCGCTCCCGACGCACTGGCGCACGACGCCGCGGCGCAACCGCGGATCGAGGCAAAGCCGGCCACGTCCGGCGCCGACGTGATGCGGCGAGCCGCGCCCAAGCTTGCGGCCCTTGGAGTGGTTGAGGTGCGCAAGCGCCGGCTCGACCTTTCTGTGCTCGCGCCCGAGGCTTTCGCCGACTGGGGTTTTCACCTTAATCCATGAGCGGGACGCCCTTCCGGCGCTGCGATCAGGACTTTGTCGCTGGCGGTTGCGGCCTGGCGCCAGGGCCGCCGGAGGAATCAGTCCGGCCGTCGCCTGCGGCCTCGGCCGCTCGCTGCGCCGCCACCCGGTTAAGCGCAGCCTTGACGACGTCGAGGTCCCGCAAATGGATGTCGTATTGGGGATTTCGAAACGTAATGCCCTCCTCGCGCAGAATTCGCAAAATTGCGATCCGCAGATCGGTCGCGACGGCCCCGGTCCGGTAGACGTCGGCAAGTGTCGCGCGAATTGTAAACTCCAGGCCCGTACTCGAGAAGCTGTCGAAGGAGATTGACGGAGCTGGCGATGTGAGCACCTCGGGGTGTGCATCGACGGCGGCCTTGAGAATTTTGATCACCCGCTCCGGATCTGCGGCCGCGTCAACGGTAATCTTGACGACGCTGCGCCCAAGCTGATTGCGGTGCGTCCAGTTGAGCACGCGACCGGTGACGAGCTCCGAGTTCGGAATGATGAGGCTGGCACGGTCGAAGGTCTCGATTTCGGTCGAGCGCACGGAGATGCGCCGCACGTTTCCCTGCTCGCTGCCGACGACAATCCAGTCGCCCACCTTGATCGGCCGTTCGACGAGCAGGATCAGCCCCGAGACGAAGTTGTTGACGATGGATTGCAGGCCGAAGCCGATGCCGACCGAGAGCGCGCCCGCGACGATGGCGAGGCTCGTCACATCGAAGCCGGCATAGGAGACTGCCAGCAGCAGCGCGATCGCGGTGCCGGCATAGCCGACGGACGTTTCTATGGAATTGGCGACGCCGACATCCATGCGCGGCTGGGTCAGCATTTTGTCGCGCAGCCAGCGTTGCACTAGACGCGTGAGAAAGAGCAGCGCGATGAAGAGGCTGATGCCGAAAAGGATCCGAATGAGCGAGATCCGGAACTGTCCGACCTCGAAGCCGAAAAGCAGCGCCTTGGACCAGTCGCGGATGTCGGCGGCGGAGAAGCCCCATTGCAGCATCAGCGCCGGTGCCGCGACGAGGAGAATTGAGAACGTCAGCGCGAATTCGATGAGCCGCGAAATCTGAACGCGCCTCGGTCCTTCGAGGCCGAAGCGGACCTCCAGGACGTTGCCGATGAGATCGCGCCCGTCGGCGCGGCCGCGCGTCGCCGCGCGCACCGCAAGATAGAGCAGGCCCGCC
>CAYWBX010000324.1:3765-4836 GCA_964456015.1 uncultured Hyphomicrobiaceae bacterium
CGGAAAGCACGAGCTGGTGAGCGATGAAGCGGCCGAGCGCCACGTAGCCGAGCAGTGACGCCGTGATGAGCGCGATGGCGACGAGCCAGAGCGGCAGCTTGATCCATAGCGGCGTATGGCGCGTGACAGGGCCGGCGATATGTTCGCGTCCGTTGACGGGACGATCGGGCCCGGTCTGTGGCTCGAAGGGCGTCAGAAGGAGCGCGACGAGGAGCGTGAAGAACAGCAGACTGACGAGAAAGGTCTGCGCCACGGTGACCGAAAGCGGGACGTAGAGCGCACGGCCGAGCTCGACGAGCACGGTGTCAAGGACATAGACGCCGACGAAGGCGCGCAACAGCCAGAGAATGCGCCGAGCGGCGGCGTCCGAGACCGGAACCAGACGCCAAGCCGGCTGCCCCGGCCAGAAGGCAGCGCCAAGCAGGGCTGATGCCGCCGTGTAAATGAAAAGGTCGCGCGCCAGCGTCGCCGCGAGCTTTTCCCAGGGAGAGAAGAGGAGATCGAGCGCGCTTAGGCCGATGTAGGCGGCGGAGGTGGCGGCTATACCCGGCAGCATCCGTGCGGGCGCCATCCAGGCTGCTTTCATGACCCGGTCGAAGAACGACGGAGACTGCGCCGGTCGCACAAGGCGGGGCGCCGTCACCCAGTGCCAGAAGATCCTGAGCCCGGCGTAAAGCGCGATCACCAGGACGGTCAGCCCCGCCAGCGCATTCGAGCTGCGCATTGCCCAGGTGAGCCAGTCGCTTCCGTAGTACTGGAAGCGGCCGACAATCGCATCCATGCGTCCGCCGACGTCGCGCCACACTCCGGGAAGAATGGGGCTGTCTCGGCGCTCGAACAGATTGCGCGTGAAGATCTGATAGCGGATGACCGTAATCCGGTCGATGAGTTGCTTGGCGCGGACCCAGGCGAGCTCGGTTGTCTTGACCGCGCCGTCGAGCGCGGCGGCGAGCGCGTTGAGGCGGGCGCGCTCGGCGGCGACCGTCGGCGACTCAGGTGGCTGATCCTTCCCGGGAGGCGGGCCGAGCTTCTCGATCTGGCTCTTTACCTCTGCAAGCTGCGGTCGCAGGG
>CAYWBX010000325.1:0-4831 GCA_964456015.1 uncultured Hyphomicrobiaceae bacterium
CAAGGCCGAAATCCGTCTTGCTCTCGAGGTCGGCGGTGTCAGCGGCGTCGCCGGCATGCGGCGGATCGAGATCGCGCTGCCGGGGCGCTACGATCTCGGCCCATTGCAACGCGGCGAGATCGCGACGATGCCGGGCGTGCTCGAGATCGTCGACATCTAACAGGCGATCGGGCGCCTTCTGACGTCCCTTTGCCTCATGAAGCAAGATGCGCCTTCGCCTCGGGCCGCGCCTTGAGGGCGTTGGCGTACTTGAGAGCGATTTTCTTCAGCCGTTCGGGCGCGAAATCGAGCTGAGCAAGGGCCGCGCCGCGGTCGAAGACCTCCGAGTAATGCCGGATCCGGCCGTCCTTCAGTGCAAACCGGCTGATCCCCTCGAACACCACGCGGGCGCCGTTCGCCTCGGGCAGCGTCGACTGGTAGGAAAAGCGATAGCTGGCATAGCCCCTGTCGCCCGCGACGACGGGATCGTAGAATTCCCACTTGAAGGCGCGGCCGCCCTCGTAGAAGTGGGCGAGCATGGCGACGATGCCCTCGCGGCCCGGCTGCGAGGGGCCGAAGAAGTAGTCGTCGTAGACGCCATCGTCGGTGAAGAGGTCGGCGAGGGCGTTGCCGTCGCCGGTTTCGACGGCGGCCGCAAATTTTTTCAGTGTCGCTGCGAGATCCATGGTTCGGCCCCTGTCCGTTGCAGTTGACGCGGCACTACGAACGCTCGCGGATGTCGCGCGCCTTCTTCGCGGCCGGACGCTCCCAGCAGGCCTTGTACCAGCGGGCGAGGTTCCGGTTGGTGCCGAAGTCCATGTTGATGCAGCGGTACATGGCCGAGGCGACGTTCAAGTCGGCGACGCTGAAGGCGTCGGGCGTCGCGAGATACTGCTGCTTGGCGAGCACGCCATCGAGAACGCCGAAGGGGACGGAGAGCACTTCCAGCGCGGCCTTGAGCCTCGCCGGATCGCGCTGCTCCTTGGGCAGGACGTGATCGTGCGCCGCCCAGTCGTTCACCTGCCGGTCGAGCTCGAATACGGTCCAGTGCGACCACTGCCAGCAGCGCGCCTCGTCCTCGAGCGATGAGGGATAGAAGCGACCGTGCTTCTTGGCGAGGTAGAGGTTGATGGCAAGCGATTCCGACATCTTGAAGCCGCCGTCCTCGATCGCCGGCAGGCGGCCGTTCGGATTGATGGCGAGGTAGGCCGGCGCCTTGTGCGCCTTGTCAGCCATGGTGACGGGCACGATTTCGTAGGGAATGCCGAGTTCCTCCGCCATCCAGATGACGCGGACGGCGCGGCTCTTCGGGATGCCGTGGATTTTCAGTGCGGCCATGGGGCGATCTCCTGGTGATCGGGTTGGCTTGCTGCGTCATTGCCGGCGGGACGAGGGGTTCGATCCGCCGGTTCGGATTGTGGCACGATCACGTGCCGGCTTCCTTCGGCACGACGATGGCGAGGTCATAAATGCCGGTCTCGGCGGGCGTCAGACCGACGCCGGCCGAAGCGATGCGGCGCAGGATCTCGGCTTCGGCCGCCATCAACTCGCGGCGCGTCTCGCCCTCGATCAGGACGACGCCCTCGAAGTCGATCGTCGGCTTGTCGCCGCGCAGCGCCTTCTCCTTGGTCTGGACGCCGCTCACCGACGGGTCCTGCAGCCCGAGATGGGCGCAGAGGATGCCGCGTCCGACAAGCAGACCGGAGAGAAACCGCGAAGCTTCGGCTCCGCCGAGGCGTGCGGCGTCGCCGACGCCGACGCGCACGGTCATGATGGCGCCACCGAGCGTATTGCCGACGGAGGCCGGGCAGTGACAGGCCCCGCGCAGAAAGTTGCGAAAGTAGGGTGCGAGCTTCGTCGTCCAGGGCGTCGGATTGTTCAATCGCGCGAGATAGGGCGGGCTCGAGAAGGTCCCGGCCGTCTCGCCGAGATAGAGCGTGAAGAGCCGGTGATGGTCCCGGCTCCAGTCGACGTAGCGGCGGCCGCCGAGAAAGCCCGGCACGCCGACACGCTCGGGCATGTGCTCGCGCGTGTGCCAGTCGAGCCAGTCGCTCTCGGCTTCAGGCGCGACGTCGTTCCAGATGGCGAGGAAGCCGGAACCGGGCAGCGGCATGGCGGGGTCTCCTGTGCGTTTGCGGGTCTTGTCAGAATGCGCCGAGCCGATCGGCATGGCTCGGACGTCCGGCGCCAAGCCGGCGAGCTGCTGCGAACGAACCTGGCAGAGCCAGCACATGCGCGGCGCATCTCCGACGTGGCTCAGGCGTTGAAGAGGCGTCGCGAGGCGATCGCGGCGCCCTCCGACATGACCTTGAGTTTCGCCCAGACGACGTCCTCGGCGACGCGGCCCATGCCGGCGGAGGTATCGAAGCCGCAATCGGCGGCGGCCATCACGAGGGTCTTGTCGCCGATGGCGCGCACGACGCGCTCGAGGCGCTCGGCGACGACCTCCGGGTGCTCGACGAAATTGGTGAGCGTGTCGATGACGCCGGCGGCCATGATCTGGTCGGGCGCCGGCGGCGAGGCCTCGATGACGCGGACCTCGTGGGCGTGGCGGGGATTGGCGAAGGGGAGCACGAAGCCGCCGACGTTGGCTCTTTTGATGATCGGCCAGATGTCGGCGAGCGGCACGTCGCGATCATGGGGGGCCTCGTAGTTGCCCCAGCAGACGTGAAGGCGAATGCGATCGCGCGGCAGGTTCGCGATCGCTTTGTTGATGGTGTCGATCACCTTTTCAACGAAGGCCTGGAACTCGGCGAGCGGCTGTGCCTGGAAGTAGCCGTGGCGCTCGAGCGCGAGATCGGGGCAGTCGAGCTGCAGCACGAAGCCCTCGCCGACGATGCGCTCGTATTCGGTCCTGATGGCCTCGCCGATGGCGTCGATGTAACGCTCGAACGTGTCGTAGTGCTCGTTGCGCACGATCGTCGCCAGAATGCCGGGCGAGGGCGCGGTGAAGAAGGGCTCGACGTAACGCCCCGAGACGTCCGCCAGCGCCGCCTTGAAGTCCCGGCATTCGGCATCGAGCTCGGCGTGGCCCTTGTAGGCGACGGCGCCGATGCACTTCGGCAGCTGGTCGCGGTTGCTCACGGCCTCGCCGCGCGCGGCGATCTGGCGGGCGAGGTGCTCGTTGTACGTGGGGTAGGCCGCGACGTCGGCCCAGGGCAGCCGCCAGCCCTCGCCGCCAAGGCCGGTGAGGCGGTGGCGCAGATAGAGAACGAAGCTCTCGCGCTGCTGTTCGCCATTGTTGATGACATCGAGGCCGGCCTCGAGCTGGCGAGCGACGACCCAGGGCACGGCGCGGCGACCTTCCTCGGCGATCTGCGTCTCGTCGACGGCCTCGCCGCGGGCACGGCGCGCATAGAGCCGCGTGAGGGCCGGCGGGCGCGGCAGGCTGCCGACGTGAGTGGTGAGGATTCGCGTCTCGCTCTTGCGCATGGGCAGACTTTTCTCGCTTTCGGGGGGCCGGGACGGAAGGCATTGTGGGATGCCGGCGGTGACTGCGCAACGCCCGTCGCCAACGCCGCCGCCGCGGGCGGCGGCGTTGCGGGCCGGAGCAGCTTGGGCGTAAGGTCCGGAAGCGGGGCGGCTTCGAGGCGCGCCTCGACCGACTTACCCGTTCCCTCTGCGCCGGTCGTCCCCGGTCCGCGCCAGAACCGCCAAGGAGCACAGACCCTCATGTCCGCACCGAAGGACGTCATCGCCGAGCTCACGCCAACCGGCGTGCTGCGCGCCGCCATCAACATGTCGAACTTCCTGCTCGTGACGGGCAAGACGGCGTCCGGCGATCCCGACGGCGTCTCGCCCGACATGGCGCGGGCGATCGCGGAGCGGCTCGGTGTCGGGGTCAAGCTTATTCCCTACAAGTCGCCAGGCGAGCTCGGCGACGATGCGGAGAACAACGTCTGGGACATCGGCAACATCGGCGCCGAACCGCAGCGTGCGCGCACCATCGCGTTCACGGCAGCCTATGCCGAGATCCAGGCGACCTACCTGGTGCCCGCCGGCTCGCCCATCCAGGCGATCGGCGACGTCGACAAGCCCGGCATCCGCATCGCGGTCACGGGACGCAGCGCCTACGGCCTATGGCTCGAGAACAACATCAAGCACGCGACGCTCGTCCGGGCGGACACGCTCGACGGCTCGCTCGAAGTCTTCCTCAAGGAGAAGTGCGACGTGCTGGCGGGCCTGCGCCCCCGGCTCCTCCAGGACATCGAGAAGGTGCCGGGCGGGCGCATTCTGGACGGGCAGTTCTCGGCCGTGCAACAGGCGGTCGGCACGCCCAAGAAGAACGTCAAGGCGGCGCCGTGGCTGGCGGCCTTCGTCGAGGAGGCGAAGCGGTCGGGACTCGTGCAGCGGCTCATCGACAAGCACAAAGTGAAGGGGCTCTCGGTCGCGCCATTGGCGTGAACGGGGCAAGGCGGCGCGGCGGCGGAGTGTGTGACGGCCCGCCGCTCAGGCCGGCGCGCGATCGTCAGCGCAAACACGGGAGGCCGTATTGGCGCATCATCTTCTCAAGTCGTCCGTCGAGACCGTGCACTGGGGCTATTTCGACGCCGCCCTCAAGCCGGTGCTCACCATCGAGCCCGGCGACACCGTGACGATCGAGACGCTCTCGGGCGCGCCGGACGTGATGCCGCCCAAGGGCTCGGCGTTCGCCGCTCCGCCGGAGATCGCCGAGGTGCACGCCAAGGTTCCGAGGAAGCTCGGCGTCGGGCACCTCTTGACCGGCCCGATCGCGGTCAACGGCGCGATGCCAGGCGATGCGCTCGAGATCGACATCGAGACGATCGCCTTCCGGCAGAACTGGGGCTACAACGCCATCCGGCCGCTCTCGGGCGCGCTGCCGGGCGAGTTC
>CAYWBX010000326.1:0-4824 GCA_964456015.1 uncultured Hyphomicrobiaceae bacterium
TGTGGATGTTGCCGGGCAGGAGATCGTTCAGGGCATCGGCGCTGCCGCGGTAGGGAACGTTCTGGATGTCGATGCCGGCACGCAGCTTGAGCATCTCGAGCCGCAGATGCACCGACGTGCCAAGTCCCGGCGTTCCGAACTGCAGCTTGCCCGGATTCTTCTTGGCGTATGCGATGAGCTCCTGCATCGTCTTGACGCCGACGGAGGGATGCACGACGAATCCGCCGACGACGTCGCCCACTCGGCCCACGGGTTCGAGGTCCCTTACCGCATCGTAATTGACCTTGCGCAGCTGCGGCACGATCGCAATGGCGCTGTTCGGGGTGAGCAACAGCGTGTAGCCATCGGGCGGCGACTTCACTGCCGCCTCGACGCCGATGGTGCCCGAAGCGCCGCCCCGGTTTTCGATCACGAACGCCTGGCCGAAGGCCTGCGTCAGCTTCTCCGCCCACGGCCGGCCGATCGCGTCGGTGGCGCCGCCCGGCGCATAGGGAAGTATGATCTTGACCGGCCGTTCGGGCCAGCCTTGCGCCGTTGCCGCGCTCGCTGTCGCAAGCACGAGCCCGAACGCGGCAAGCCCGATGGAGACGAGCAATCGATAGCGCATTTTTTCCTCCCTTTTGGCCTGTGTCAGGGTTCACGCCAGCGGGCTGCGTTGCGCGCCAAAGCGATCGGGCCGGGATCGCGGGAAACCTCTCAACGAGCGACGCCGGACCCTGGACCAGCGCTCAGGCGCGCCGTGCCGCCGGCGCGCACGCAGCCGCTCGAAGCGAAGGCGAGGAGGATCGGTTGGCGCGCATTGCGCGAACCCGATTGCGCGCAAGATTCTTGGAACCAAGGTTACGGAAGCGCACGTTACCCTCCCTGCGCTCGCCATCCTGCAGGCGGCCTCGGCGACGCCGGGTGCGCGTCCGCCCTCCCTGTGTTTGGTTCGGAGTGGCGCGATCGCGCATGACGGATACTGGCGTCGCTCTTTGAAGCCTATGGGATGGCAACTTTCCGACGCAAGCACATTGTGGCGGCATCGGCCGCAGGCGCCGCCTGTCGCGCCTCCCGCGCGCAAAATCTCAATGAAGAGCCTGCGTCGCTCATTCGCCGTGCCATGCGCCCGAGCGACGGCGGCTCATATGATGGTGACTTCGCAGCGCCGTTGCACTAGCATGCGTGTTCTCGACGACGGACCTCCGTCCGCATCGCGTGCAATGCCCAGTCGACGAAACCTGGGCCCCGGTGCGACCGCCGTCGGGACGACTTCGTCGCCAATGCCAACAGGCAAGCGCAGGGAGGAAGTCATGGAGCTTCACGCCGCCGCCCGGAGTGTGATCGCGTCTGGAGACGTCCGCGACAATGTCGCAACGCGCGCGCCGTGATGCTCTTTGCATCCGGTCGTCGCGCCATAGAGACAACAGACAGCACAATCGGCACTGCACGCGTCTGAGCTCGTCGCGCGAGGCGCAGCGGAGCGACGGTTAGCGTTCCCACGCGCTGCGCCTTCGCCGCGCCTGACGAACGGCGCCCACGGACGCGTCACGTTCGGCCACGCATTCCGCGTCGCCGGACCGCTGCCCTTTGTCCGCGCTGCAGCAGATGCATCGTGTGCCCCTCATCTACCCGTTCGGAGCGTGACAATGACCTCAAGAACACCTGTTGCCGGCCTGCTTGCCGCTCTGTTCCTTGCTGTCGCACCCGCGCCTTCGCACAGCGAGACGGCCGCCGAGTTCCCGAGCAAGCCCATCACCATCGTCATTCCGACCGGGCCGAGCGTGTCCGGCGACATCATCATGCGCGTCTATGCCGAGATCGTCGGCAAGATTCTCGGCAAGCCCGTCATCGTCGAGAACCGCCCCGGCGGCAGCGGCGCGCTGGCCGCGGCCTACGTCGCGGCCAATGCCAAGCCGGATGGCTATCTCCTGCTCAACATCACCATTCCGATCTACCGCGTGCCGGCGATGCAGAAGACGAGTTACGATCCGGTCAAGGACTTTCAGCCCGTCATCCTCCTCGGGGGCTACACGCTCGGCGGCGTCGTCAAAGGCGACAGCCCGTTCAAGGCCTGGAAGGACGTGCTCGACTTTGCAAGGGCCAATCCCGGCAGGTTTACCTATACGACGGTCGGTCCGCACACGACGAACGCCATCGCCATGGAGACCATGGCACGCGAGTCGGGCGTACAGTTCAGCCATGTTCCGGGCAAGGGCGGCGGCGAAGGTATCGCCGCGGTGCTTGGCGGTCACGTCCATGCCATGGTCGAGAGCCCCGCCTGGGCCCCGCTCGTTGCGAGCGGCGAGATGCGGCTGCTGTTCCTGCTCAATCAGGAGCGCAGCAAGAAGTGGCCCGATGTGCCGACGATCCGCGAGCTCGGCTACCGGTATACCTTCGACTCGCCCTATGGCGTCGTCGCCGCCAGAGGCACCGATCCCGGCATCGTGAAAAAGCTGCACGATGCCTTCCGGATCGCCTATGACGACCCGCGCGTCATCGAGACCTACGACAGGTTCGATTTCGTGCGCCGGTACATGCCGACGGCCGAGTACGAGAAGTTCGTCGTCAAGCTCAACGCCGACGAGCAGGCGGCGATGGCGCTTCTCGGGTTTGCCAAGACGAACTGAAAGAGGGAATCGCGTCTAAACCGCATCCCGCGTCGCCACCGGACCAGCGGGGAAACGCTCTGCGCCGCCGGCCGCGCCGCGAGCGAGAGGCCCTTCCCCGCGCATATGGGACGCGGACCTGTGCTCTTGACCGATCAGCTGCAGTCTGAGGCGCTTCCCCGCGCATAGGCGACGCGGGGGCCGGCGCTCACGCCGCCGCCGGCTGGAGCGATCGACGCATGGCCCCCACGCGGGGTCACAGCGTCTCGGCCGTGCCGAGGATCACCGTTGCCTGCGAGGAGAGGACGCCGCCATTGCCGTGGGCAAGAGCCGTCTTGGCACCCTTGATCTGCCGCGCCCCGCACTCGCCGCGCAGCTGCCGCGTCGCCTCGATGAGCAGGAAGAGACCATACATCCCCGGATGACAGTACGAGAGGCCGCCGCCGTTCGTGTTGACGGGGAGAGTGCCCTTCGGGCCGATGCGTCCGCCCTCGACAAAACGGCCGCCTTCGCCCTTCGGGCAGAAGCCGAGATCCTCGAGAAACAGGATCGTGTTGATGGTGAAGGCGTCGTAGAGGGCGAGGACATCGATCTCTTGTGGCCTCAGCCGCGCCATCCCGTAGGCGGCCTCGCCGGAGCGTTGCGCACCCGTGTTGAGCAGATCCGGCATCGACGAGATGGCGGCATGAGTGATCGACTGGCCGGTTCCAAGGACATAGGCGGGCGGCTTCTTGAGGCTCTTCGCGCGATCAGCCGAGGTCACCACGATCGCGCCGCCGCCGTCGGTCGAAAGACAGCAGTCCCGCACGGTAAACGGCTCGCTGATCGGGCGCGCTTTCAGCACATCCTCGATTGTGAGCGGCTTCCTGTCCCAGGCGGCGGGGTTGAGCTGCGCCCATTCCCGCGCGGCGACAGCCACAGCCGCCAGCTGCTCGCGCGTCGTACCGTAGGCATGCATGTGACGGCGCGCGGCCATGGCATAGGCCGAGGCCGGCAGAAACGGCTTGAAGGGCGTCTCGTAGGGGTTCACTTCGCGCACCGACGCCTGCCGGCGGCCGACGCTGCGCTGCGTCGAGCCGTAGGCGATGACGGCGGTCGTGCACAGTCCTGCTTCGATCGCCGCCTGCGCCTGCGCGACGTGATACTCGAAGGAGGAGCCGCCGACGATGGTCGAGCCGATGAAGGGCGGGTCGATGCGCAGGTACTCGCAGAGCGACAGCGCCGAGGTGCGGGCCTGCGTCGTCGCACAGAAGAGGCCGTCGACGTCGGCAAGCTTCAAGCCGCAGTCGCCGAGCGCGCGTGCAATGCCCTGCGCCATGAGATCGATGGGAGTCAAGCCGTCCGCCACCTGTCCAAGGTCGGACTCGGCAACACCAACGATGGCGACCGAGCCGCGCCGCGACGTCTGCGACGCGGCCTTGCGTGGCACGGCAGGGGCTGCCGCCTGCGCCGGCGCCTTCGCGGCCGCGGCATCCGGAACGAACACCGGGACCGGCTCGGCCTCACCGCCGGGGTTATGGACGCGAAGGCGCACGCGCATGCCAACGCGCACCGCCTCGGGAGCAATGTCCTCGACGCGGCTCATCAGGCGGAAGCCCTCATCGCAATCGATGAGTGCGACATTGAAGGGTTGCCCCTCAAGGGGGTGGACGACCGTCGTCGAATAGACGGTGCCGAGGCCGGACGCGATGCGCCATTCGAGCCGATCCGATCCGGTGAAGGGGCAGAGAAGCCGCGGATAGAACACGGCGCGGCCGGCATCGGGGCTCCACTGGTAGGCGAGCTCCCCCTTTTTCAAGTGCGCGACATAGACGGCGTGGGGAGAAGTGGCGACGGGCGGCATGGGCTCCAAATCCCGGATTGACGGCACGACTGATGAGCCAAGAGCCGTGGCAGGCTCCCTCTAGCGACCGAGCGTGTAGAATTCATCGTTCGGGCGCATTCCGGTCACGTTCGCCATGCGGTTCGACATGGCGAAGAAGGCGGCGATCGCCGCGATGTCCCAGACATCCTCGCGGCTGAAACCGGCCTCGACGAGACGGCCGATGTCCTCATCGGCAACGGTTGCGGAACAGAGCGCCACCTTGAGCGCGAAGTCGAGCATCAGCCGCTGGCGCGGCGTGATGTCGGCCTTGCGGTAGTTGATCGCCACCTGATCGGCGATGAGCGGATTCTTGGCGCGGATGCGCAAGATGGCACCATGCGCCACGACACAGTACTGGCACTGATTGGCCGC
>CAYWBX010000327.1:0-4820 GCA_964456015.1 uncultured Hyphomicrobiaceae bacterium
TGGCGACGAGCTCGCCCGCGTCGCCGACGATCGCCACCACGGCCGCGCCTGCCGCCACCACGAAGAGCGCGAGATAGACAAGGAGCAGCCGGAAGGCGCTCGAGCGGGCGAGATGGCTAAGCACCGTCACTGATCATATAGCCGGCGCCGCGCACCGTGTGGATGAGCGGCTTCTCGAAACCCTTGTCGATCTTGCCCCTGAGCCGCGACACGTGCACGTCGATGACGTTGGTCTGCGGATCGAAGTGATAGTCCCACACCTGCTCGAGCAACATGGTGCGCGTCACCACCTGGCCGGCGTTGCGCATCAGGTACTCGAGCAACCGGAACTCGCGCGGCTGCAGCGCAATGACGGTGCCCCCGCGCGACACTTTGTGGGCGAGGCGATCGAGCACCAGATCGCCCACCTGATAGCGGGTCTCGCCCTGGTCCTGGCCGGCGCGGCGGCCGAGTGCCTCCACGCGGGCGATCAGCTCGGTCATGGCGTAGGGTTTGGCCAGGTAGTCATCTCCGCCCGCGCGCAGGCCCTTCACCCGGTCGTCGACCTCGCCGAGCGCGGAGAGGATGAGCGTAGGCGTACGTATCGCGTCCTTGCGCAAGGCGGCGATGAGCTGGAGGCCGACGAGCCGCGGCAGCATGCGGTCAACGATGAGGACGTCGAACTCCTCGCTTCTCGCCCGCGCGAGCCCTGCCTCGCCGTCGCCGACGACCTCCGGCGCGTGGCCGGCCTCGCGCAGCGCACGCTCCAAAAACTGCGCGCTTTCCCGCTCGTCCTCGATCACCAATACCCGCATGGCGCCTCGATCCTGCCCTGCCAATCTGAATGCGAAGGGCGGCTTCGTCAGCGACGGAACCGCCCTCCCAATGCCTTTGTCAATAGCCGCGGACGCGGACTACCTGATGTTGAGGCCGACGAACCTTGTCGCCTGCTCGCCATTCGGGCGCACCTTCAGCATGATCGAATCGCGACCCTGCTGCTTGGCTCGCTCGATCGCCTGCTTGACATCCTCGACCGTGCTGACTTGGCGGCTGCCGACTTCGACGATGATGTCGCCGGCGCCGAGGCCCTTGATGGCCGCCTGCGAGCCGCGGTCGACCCCCAGGATGACGACGCCTTCCGTGCTGCCGCCGAGAGACCTCGAGGCCGGAGCCAATGACAGGCCCAGCAGACTGGCCTCTGGAGCCGGCATGGGCGGGGCATTAGGCGTGATCTTGGCTTGCTGCTGCGTGCCAGGGAAGGTCCCGAGCTTGACTGTGATGGTCTTCTCCTCGACCTTGTCGTCGCGCTGGCGGATCAGCTTGACAGCGGCATCCGTGCCCGGCTGCAGCCCCGCGACGACGCGGGCGAGGTCTCGGCTGCTCTCGATTGCAATGCCGTTGACGGACAAGATGACATCGCCCTCGAGAATGCCTGCCGTCTTGGCCGGTCCCTCGGGATTGACGCTGTTGATAATCGCGCCCGCCGCCTTCTTCAGCCCGAGACTCTTGGCGAGGTCCTCATCCACGTTGTCGATGCCGACGCCGAGCCAGCCGCGGCTGATGACGCCTTTGGTCTTCAGCTGCTCGATGACCTCGAGCGCGAGCCGGGCCGGAATGGCGAAGGCGATGCCGATGGAGCCTCCCGACGGGCTGTAGATCGCCGTGTTGACGCCAACCACCTCGCCCTGGAGGTTGAAGGTCGGACCACCCGAATTGCCGCGGTTGACCGCCGCGTCGATCTGCATGAAGTCGTAGGGCCCGTTGCCGATGTCGCGCGAGAGTGCGGAGACGATGCCGGCCGTCACGGTGCCACCGAGGCCGAAGGGGTTGCCGATGGCGAGAACCCAATCGCCCACGCGCGGCGGGGTGGAGGCGAACTTCACGAACGGAAACTGCCGGTTGGCATCGACTTTCAGCAATGCGAGATCGGTGCGCGGATCGACGCCGATGAGACGGGCTTGATATTTCTCCTTGTCGTCGAGAGCCACCTCGAAGCGGGTGCCTCCATCGATGACATGATTGTTGGTGACGACATAGCCGTCGGCCGAGATGAAGAAGCCGGAGCCCTGCGCCTGCCGCACCTCGGGGTTGGGGGCGCGGAACTGGCGCCCAAAGCGCTTGAAGAGCTCGGCCAACGGATGATCGTCGGGCAGATCCGGCAACCGCTCGTTGGGTTGTTGCGGCGTGCGCCGGCGTTCGGAGATGCGCGGCTCGCGGCCGGCGGAGACGTAAATGCTGACCACCGTCGGCTTCACCCGCTCGACGATGTCGGCGAAAGAGATAGGAGCCCGGCTGAGGTTCTGTGCCTGGTAGGGCTGCAACTGCGCCGTCGCCGGCACGACCACCGCCGCCCCGGAGATCGCCATACCGGCAGCAAGGACGAGCGCCAGAGCGCGTCTCGACGTGACTGCGGATTTCATGTCATACACCTCCAAATTTGGCGAGTCGCCTGGACTGTTGGCGGGCATATAGCGCACGCTGCCTTACAGTGGCCTTGCTGGGGGATTAAATGTTCGTAATGTCGACGCAATAGGGGAAGTATTGGGATGGCGCTCGGGTGCCGCTCTCGTCCTGCCGCTCGCCAGGCGGGCGCCGCTTTCATCGCAGCACTGGTCCTGTGGCCCGCCGCCGCGCCTGCCGACTTCATTCTGCCGGCTGCGCCGCACAACCATTCTATCGCCCGCAGGGTCGCCGTCTTCGGCACCGATGACCGCTCGGTTCCGCCCAGCCAGTATGCCCCCATCAAGAACCAGATCGGCCTCGTCTACAACACGCAGGCCAAGACCGTCTGCACGGCCTTCTGCCTTGGTCCCCGCCTCGTCGCCACGGCCGCCCATTGTGTCTTCAAGATCTCGGGCGCCGACAAGCTGCCCAGACTCTCAGATTTCGTCGTCGCTATGCCGCGCACCCTGGATCGCGAGATGAGCCCCATCAACGGGGCGACTCTCGGTGCCGCTCAACAGAACGTCATCGCGGGCGCCAACGAGATTCGCGTCCGCCCACCCATCGACGCGGCGAGCGACTGGGCCCTTCTCCGCCTCGCCAATCCCATCTGCGAGGGCGTGTTTCGGGTCAAGGCCCTGTCGCCGGCGGAGCTCTCCGAGAAGGCCCGCGCGGGGCAGGTGTTCATGCTCTCCTACCACCGCGACTATCCCGACTGGCGGCTCGCCTATTCGAAGCCCTGCGAGGTCGAGCAGGACTTCAAGGGTTCGCCCAAGTGGGCCGACATTAAACGCGATTTCTCCCGCCCGGACCTGCTGATCCTGCACCGGTGCGACACCGGCGGGGCCTCCTCCGGCGGCCCCATCCTGGTTGAGGACAAGGACGGCCTCTTCGTGGCCGGCATCAATGTCGGCACCTACGTGCAATCCCGGGTCACGGTGAAGGACCAGGTGCCATCCCGGCGGGCCCGGCAGGAGGTCGTCGCCAACACCGCCGTCTCGGTGGCGGCCTTTGCCTCCCTGATCGACCCCTTTCGCGATGCCAAGCTGATCGAGACCCCCGAACGCTTGAAGGCCCTGCAGCAGCGTCTCACCGCCTTGCGCCTCTACAGCGGGCCGATCGACGGCGCCTATGGACCCAAGCTTAAGTCGGCCATTACCGAGTTCGAACGCTCCCGCGGCCTGTCGCCGACGGGCATCGCCTCGGAAACGCTGCTGCGCCTGTCGACGGAGGCGATCACGGTGCCGACCTCCGCCCCGGTCGTTCCTCCGGCGCCCCGCAAGGCCACCGCCCCGGCGCCGAAGCTTCCCTGATCTCTGTCGGCCGCCTACTCCTTGCCGTCGCCACCGAGCAGCACCTTCAGGCGCGTCTCCTCCTCGCTCGACAGCTTGCTCGAAGTCTGCCTCCGCGCGCCGCCGGCAAAGCGCCAGGCGGCGAGCCCGGCGATGGCGAGCAGCATCGCAGGCGTCGCCCACAGAACCAATGTCGTGACCGTCAGCGGCGGCTTCAGCAGGACGAATTTGCCGTAACGCCCCTCGACGTAGGCATAGACCTGCGCATCCGTATCGCCGGCCACCAGCCGCTGCCGCACCAGCAGGCGCAGATCGCGCGCGAGCGGGGCATTGGAATCGTCGATTGACTGGTTGCGGCAGACGAGGCAGCGAAGGCCCGCCGAGATGGCGCGGGCACGCGCTTCCAGCGCCGCATCCGCCAGGACCTCGTCCGGCTCCACGGCCAGCGCGACCGCCGGCACGACGATCGCGACCGACAGCACGGCGAGCGCGCATAGGGCTCTACGCATCGCGCTACTCGGCGGCTACGTGGGAAACGCGCTGCTGCGCGGGGCGAGGGGCACCCACCCTCAGCCTGCGATCGGACAGCGATAGAGCGCCGCCCGCAAACATGATGAGCGCACCGATCCAAATCAACCGCACCAGCGGATTGAAATAGATGCGCACGGCATGGCCGCCCTGCCCGGCGGGGTCGCCCAGCACAACATAGAGATCCCCCCGGAACGACCGATGGATGGCCGCCTCGGTGACGGTCTCCCGTTCGACGGCAAAGCGCCGCTTGGCCGGGTCGAGAGTGGTGACGATGTGGCCCGAGCGCGTCACGTCGAAAACTCCGAATTCCTCGCGCCAGTTGGGCCCGAGCCGGGAGCCGATCTCGCGGAATCGCAGCTCAGAGCCGGCGACCGCCACGCTCTCGCCGGGCTTCATGGTGCGCACGACCTCGCTCTGCCAGGCGCTGGTGGCGACGACACCGATCACCGTCACGCCGACGCCGAGGTGCGCGACAGCCGAGCCCCAGGCGGACCGCGGCAGGTTGACGAGCCGGCGCAGCATTTCCTCGCCGCCGGCCCTGCCGAGCTTGGCGCGCATCGCGAGCTCCGTCAGGCT
>CAYWBX010000328.1:0-4772 GCA_964456015.1 uncultured Hyphomicrobiaceae bacterium
CCTCGAGCGCCGCCATGCAGCCCATGCCGGCGGCCGTGACGGCCTGGCGGTAGACGTCGTCCTTGACGTCGCCGGCGGCGTAGATGCCCGGCACGGACGTCGCCGTCGAGTCGGGCCGCGTGACGAGATAGCCGGACGGCTTCATCTCGAGCTGGCCCTTGAAGAGCTCGGTCGCCGGTGCGTGCCCGATGGCGATGAAGACGCCGCTGCAGGCCAGCTCCTTCACCTCGCCCGTCTTGACGTGACGCAGCCTGACGCCCGTCACCGATTTCGGGTCATCGGTGCCGACGACCTCGTCCAGCGTCGTGTCCCAGATCACCTCGATCTTCGGGTTCTTGAACAGCCGCTCCTGCATGATCTTCTCGGCGCGAAAGCTGTCGCGGCGATGGACCACGGTCACCTTGCGCGCGAAGTTGGTGAGAAAGATCGCCTCCTCGACGGCGGTGTTGCCGCCGCCGACCAGCACCACATCCTTGCCCTTGTAGAAAAACCCGTCGCATGTGGCGCATGCCGAGACGCCATGGCCCTTGAACGCCTCCTCGCTCGGCAGGCCGAGCCAGCGCGCCTGGGCGCCCGTGCAGATGATGAGCGCATCGCAGGTGTAGACGTCGCCGGCATCTCCGATGAGGCGGAAGGGACGGACCTTGAGATCGACGGAGACCACATGGTCCATGATGATCTCAGTGCCGACGTGCTCGGCCTGCAGGCGCATCTCCTCCATCAGCCAGGGCCCCTGAATGACCTTGGCGAAGCCCGGATAATTCTCGACATCCGTCGTGATCGTGAGCTGTCCGCCCGGCTGAATCCCCTGCAGAAGCACAGGCTTGAGCATTGCGCGCGCCGCATAGATTGCGGCGGTGTAGCCCGCGGGTCCCGAACCCAGGATCAGGACGCGGGCATGCTTGATGGTCGGCATCGAAAGCGTTCCCTCGGTCGCCGGATTTGCATCGGCAAGGCTGCGACACAGCTATGCGCAATCCGCATATATGCGACAAGTGCATAGCTTGCAAGGCGATTTGGCGGTGCCGTCAGAGCGCCTGAAACGCCCGCTCGAGAATGCGCCAATTTCTGAAATCTCTTTTCAGGTTTGCGCTTTCGACTGGCAAACGCGGCAACCGGCGCCGGAAGTTGACCAAAAGATATTCTTTCGGCGCCCCGCCCTATAGGCGCCGCTCGCGCGCCCTCCCCGCTCGGAGAAAAGGCCGCGTGAAACGATACCAGCGCCGTTGAAGGGGCGGCTTCAGGGCGAGCGGCCATGGGCCCTCCCGCGCCGCCTCCTTCAGCGCGCGAACGCTGCAAAAATTGCGGGCCGCGCCGGCAGCCCGAGCAACGGCTTGTGTCCGCTCTCGGCAACGGGCCCGCCGGCCGGTAGACTTTCACGCAGCGAGCGACTTTGCCCGAGCAGGCGCGCGCACTAATGTCCCCGGCAATGGAGTTGGACGCATGTCACTGCCCGTCATCGGCGTCATCGGCTTGGGTCTCATGGGGGCGGGGCTCGCGAAGCGGCTGATCGCGGGCGGCTACAGGGTGGTCGGATACGACATCCGAGCCGAGGCGATGGCGGCTGCGCGGAGCATCGGGGTCGAGGCTCTCGCCTCGCCCGCCGACGTGGCGCGTGCCGCCGACCTTGTGCTCACCTCGCTGACGACGACCGCCGCGCTGACCGACGTCGTCGAAGGGCCAAACGGCATCGTGGCGGCAGGCCCCGCTGCCGGCAAGATCCTGGTCGATCACTCGACGAGCGAGATTCCGGAGACGGTGCGGCTCGCAGCCCTTGTCCGCGACCGTTGCGAGATGGGATTCGTCGACGCACCGGTATCGGGCGGGCCCGCAGCGGCCGAGAGCGGGACGCTCGCGATCATGGCGGGGGGAGCCGACGCGGACGTGGCGCGCGCGCGACCGGTGCTGAGCGAGCTTGGCAGCGTCACGCACATGGGACCCGTCGGCGCCGGGCAGGCGACCAAGCTCGTCAACCAGGCGCTGGTGCTCACCAACTACTGCGTCATCGCCGAGGCGCTGCGCCTGGCGGAGGCCTACGGCATCGATGCCGCCAAGGTGCCGGAGGCGCTGGCGCGCGGGCACGCCGGATCGAACCTCTTGCCCGTGCTCTTCCCGCGCATGATCGCACGCGACTTCACGCCCCGCGGCTATGCGCGGCAGGTGCTCAAGGATCTCTAGATGCTGAACGAGGCCGCAAGCGCCAAGCGGCTGGCGATGCCGATGGCGGGCCAGGCCCTCACATTGTTCCGGCTGCTCAATGCGGCCGGCAAGAGCGAACTCGACGGCGCGGCCGTGCTCACGGTCTGGCCGGATCCCGCTTCCTGAGACCGCTCTCCTGGTCCGGTCTGAGCGCCCGCCCCTGATGCAGCCGCTTCGCGCAAGTCCGTGCAAGGGAGACCCGTTCATGTTCTTCGAGGGGTTCGAGCTCACTCACATCGACGGTGGCGAAGGGCCGATCCGGCTCAGGACCGGCGGCGAGGGACCACCGCTCCTCTTGCTGCATGGCAATCCGCAGACGCACGCCATGTGGCACAAGGTGGCGCCCGAACTCGCGCGACGCTTCCGCATCGTGGCGGCGGACCTGCGCGGATATGGCGGCTCGCTGAAGCCGCCTGCGACAGCCGATCACGCGCCGTACGCCAAGCGGCGCATGGCACAGGACATGGTCGCCGTCATGCAGCGGCTCGGATATGAGCGCTTCCAGATCGTCGGCCACGATCGCGGCGCGCGCGTCGCGCACAGGCTCGCCCTCGACCATCCCGAACGCGTCCTGCGTCTCGCGGTGCTCGACATCATTCCGACGCTCGAGCATTTCGAGCGCGCCGACATGACTTTCGGCCTCGGCTACTATCACTGGTTCTGGCTGGCACAACCGCATCCCTTCCCGGAGAACCTGATCAGCGCCGCGCCCGAGACGTGGTTTCGCGCACACACCTCGCGCGAGCCCAAGGACGACCGCTTCTTCCATCCCGAGGCCCTCGCAGACTATCTCGCGCACGTGCGTGATCCGGACATGATCCGCGGCATGTGCGAAGACTACCGGGCGGCGGCTTCGATCGATCTCGAACACGACCGGGCAAGTCGCACCGAGGGTCGCAGGATCGCCTGCCCGCTGCTTGTCCTCTGGGGCGCCAAGGGAAAGATCGCAGCGTGGTACGATGCGCTCGCGATCTGGCGTCAGTATGCAAATGGCCCCGTCACCGGTGGCCCCGTCGCCAGCGGTCACTATCTGGCGGAGGAAGCGCCGGAGGAGGTACTTCGGTGGCTCGACGGGTTCCTCGCCGGCTAGCGCCGTCGGCGCCGCACCGCGACGGCCGCCGGTCGCGCGAATGGCCAGCAGCGAGGTTCCGGAACGCCGGACGAGCCAAGATAATACTGTTGTCAATCAGGAATTTACCGTTTCAGCGTAAGACTGTCCCCGTTGTCGGGGGAGTGGGTGACATGACCGTCGCGGGAAACCTGGCCGGGCCGCATATGGCGTTTTGCATTGCGGAGATGCTGGCCGAGCTCGATCAGAAGCTCGCCGAGGATCAGGCCGTGCGCGCGCTGGCGCAGCTCGAGGCGCGAGAGGCCCGGGGCGAACCGATCTCGGCACTCTGCGGCGCGAGCCTCAAGGCGGCGCTGCAGCGGCGGATTGCCCAGAACCCTCTCACAATCGCGCGGCGCAAGCTTCTCGAGATCGCCGAGGTGCTGGAGGTCGCGGCCGACCGGCGCGCCGACGGCCCGCCGGCTCCCGAGGCCGGCACCGTCATTGCGCTGGCGCCGGCGCGGGCCGCAGCGGCGGAACGCGCCGAACGACGGTCGGCGCCGACGCACAGGGTGGGCCGGATCGTTGCGGCCGCCTGCCTTTCGGCCACGTTGCTCCTCGCGTCGGCCTTCCAGGTCGGCGCGCCCGATCTCGCCAGCACCGTCGACCGGTCGGTGGAGAACATCGCGCGCGCGCTGCCCATCCGCCATGCGCTGCTGCTCGAGGCATGGTGAGCCGCGGGCGCGTGGCGCTTGCCCCACCGCCACGTCTATGGCATCGCCTGTCCGGACATGTGACATACATGCGACGGCTCGGGCGGGAGGCACGGCGTGGACACGTTCGATTATGTGATCGTAGGGGCCGGATCGGCCGGCTGCGTGCTCGCCAACCGGCTGAGCGCCGATCCGTCCCGGACGGTGTGCGTGCTGGAGGCAGGGCCCAGCGACTGGCTGCCGTGGATCCACATCCCGGCCGGTTTCATAAAGACCTTCTACCATCCGAAAGTGAACTGGCTCTACTCGATGGAGCCGTCGGAATGGACCGGCGGCCGGCGCATCCACGCGCCGCGCGGCAAGACGCTCGGCGGGTCGTCCTCGATCAACGGCCACGTCTACAACCGCGGCCAGCGCATGGACTTCGACACCTGGGCGCAGTACGGCAATCGCGGCTGGGGGTACGCAGACGTGCTGCCTTACTTCCGCAGGCTCGAGAACCGGATCACGGACAAGGCGATCGATCCGACGTTCCGCGGCCGCGAGGGCGGGCTCGCCGTCACCGACATCGACTGGATTCATCCGCTCTGCGAAGCCTTCATCGAGGGCGCCGTCTCGCTCGGAATCCCGCGCAACCCCGACTACAACGCGCAGATCCAGGAAGGCGTGTCCTATTCGCAGCGCACGATCCACAAGGGGCGGCGCATGAGCGCGGCGCGCGCCTTCCTGCACCCCGTCCGGCAGCGCGCGAATCTGACGGTGCGCACCGGCGCGCACGCAACCGAGATCATCCTCGAGGGCAAGCGGGCGGT
>CAYWBX010000329.1:0-4772 GCA_964456015.1 uncultured Hyphomicrobiaceae bacterium
TGCGGCGCAGCCACAACCCGCGGGTGATCGGCCTGACCAGCAGCGTCGGCGCCGGCAGATGGCAATGCGACGGTCTCACCCGCGATCGGCGGCGCAGGGGCTGGCGCCGCTTGCGGGGCAATAGGCGGGCTGTCAGTCACGGACGCCGTCACCGCAGCCTCGTCCGTGATCTCGGGAGCCGGCGCGTCGATGGGGAGCGGCGGCCACGCGTCGCCCGGACCGGAGCGTCTGAGGTCTTCGCCGCCGATGGTCGCCGGCCCCGCCTCAGATCCCGAATCCGGCACGACCGGCTCCCCGGGGCGGGCCGCGCCGGCTGGCGCGGCGCTCCCGCCACCCGGTGCGTTCTCGCCGGCCCGCCTCTGCCAGGCCGAGACCATGCCGGTGCGGCCGATCTCGCGCCAGGCGCCCTGCAAGGGGAACGGTCCGGTTTCCGTGACGTTCATCGCGTGCAGCAGGCGCTGGCTGCGGACGATCCGGTCTGCCGCAACGAAACCCCAGTACGCCGACAGCAGGATGCAGCCGGCGATGAGGAGCCAGCAGAGGCTCCGTCCGCGGCTCTCGCGGCGGCGACGCGGGGCGCCCGCTGCCATCGGCCCTTCGGATCGCCTGCCAACGGGTTCCGGCGGCAGAGCGCGGAATGCCGGTCGCACCTCCCGAATCGGCTCCGCCGTCTCTTCTGCTGCCAACCGTGCTGCCGCGCCCGTCATGAGCAGTGCCTGTTGTCGGGTTGACGGTTCCCATCGCGGGCTCGCGAGGCGCCTGCGCGCCAAGTGTGTGCGCGCGTGCGCAAGCTTTCGCTACGGGAGGAGCGAGCCACTCGTCATGGCCGACCGCCAACTGTTAGCGGGTGGGCGGGCCCGCTGCGGCCGTGACCGATCGATGGCTTCGACGAATCACTTGATTTGGTTGCAGTTTACCCGCAACCCCCTGGTGGGCCAAGCCATTGTTGTGCAATGGCGGACCTTCAGGTTCGCGTGTCGTAGCACGGCGGCGCACGCCAGCCGGTCCCGCGCCGCATGGCTCCGGCTTGGCCGCGCTCGTCAATGCGGCTTAGGATGCAAGCAAGCCCTCGCCACGATTGCCGGCGCCCGCAGGGCTGAGGCGGCCGGCGAGCCTGTTCCACAAGCCCATTCGACAGGGAGGACACCCAGCATGGCCATCGGCTCCGACATCGTCGCAAAGGCCCTCAAGCATGAGGGCGTCAAGGATTTCTTCTACATCATGGGCGGGCCGATGCTGGCGGTCGAGAAGGCCTGCCTCAATCTCGGGCTTCGCGGCATCGACGTGCGCCACGAGCAGGCCGCGGCCTTTGCCGGGTTTGCCTACTCGCGCCTGCTGAACAAGATCGGTGTCTGCATGGCGGCCTCGGGTCCCGCGACGACGAACCTCGTCACCGGCGTCGCCCACGCCTGGGCTGACTGCACGCCGATCCTGGCGCTCGGCGGCGCCGCGCCCGTCTCCACCTGGCACCGCGGCGCCTTCCAGGACACCGACCAGCTTGCCCTCTTCAAGCCGATCACCAAGTGGGCCGACCGCGTGCACAGCCCGCGCCGCATCCCTGAGCTCATCAATCTCGCGATCAGCCAGGCCATGACCGGGCGCACAGGTCCCGTCTATCTCGATCTCCCCGGCGACATCCTCTACCAGGAGGTCGATGAATCGAAGATCGAGTATCCGGAGCCGTTCGACTACGCCAAGCGCCCGCGACCAGCGATCGCCGCGAACGACGTGAAGGCCATCGTCGATCTGATGGCCAAGGCCAAGCAGCCGGTGCTCATCACCGGTTCGGGCGTGCAATGGTCCGAGGCCGACAAGGAAATGCTGGCCTTCGTCGAGGCCGCCGGCATCCCGTTCTACACGACGCCGCAGGGCCGCGGCGTCATCCCCGAGGATCACAAGTACTGCTACCTCACATCGCGCGCCGCCGCCTTCAAGGACGCCGACCTCATTCTCGTCGTCGGCACGCGCATGAACTACGTCATCGGCAACGCCGCGCCGCCGCGCTGGAACGCGGCCGCGAAAATCGTGCGCATCGACATCTCGCCCGAGGAGATCGCCTCGGCGCCGAGGAAGCTCGACGTCGGCGTCGTCGCCGATGCCAAGGTCGCCTTCGCTCAGCTCACCGAGGCCATCAAAGGCAAGGTCACGCCGGCGAGCTATGAGGTCTGGCGCGAGCGGCTGCGTACGCGCAACGTGCAGAAGACCGCCGAGGCCGAGCAGGCGATGTCGACCAACCAGTCGCCGATCCATCCGCTCAGGCTGTGCAAGGAGGTGCGCGATTTCATTGACCGCGACGCCATACTCTGTGTCGACGGCCAGGAGACGCTCAACTACGCCCGCCAGGCGATTCCGCAGTTCGCAGCGCGCCAGCGCATCAACTCGGGCGCCTACGGCACCATGGGAGTCGGCATGCCGTTCGGCCTCGGCGCCAAGGCCGCATGCCCCGACAAGCAGGTCGTCGTGCTGCACGGCGACGGCTCCTGGGGCATGAACTCGATGGAGTTCGACACCTGCATGCGGTTCAACCTGCCGGTACTCGTCATCATCAGCCAGAACGGCGGCTGGACGGGCGACCCCGACCGCGACAACCCGGAAAAGTCGAAGCCCGGCCGTAACCTCGGCTATCCGCGCTACGACAAGTTCGCGGAGTGCTTCGGCGGGCATGGCGAGTACGTCGAGAAGCCGGAGGACATCCGCCCGGCGCTCGAGCGCGCCAACAAGGCGGTGAAGGCGGGCAAATGCGCCATCGTGTGCGTCGTCACCGACTGGAAGGCGCGCGCGACGACGACCGCGTTCACCCGTTACTCCACCTGACGGACGCGCGAGACCTGCGGACGTGGCGCGCGGCCTCCGGCGTGCGCTGAACCGCGCAGTGAACGGGCCCGGCGACGGGCCCGTTCCGTTTCCGGAGCGCGCGTCCGTCCGGCTCCCGCCGGCGTCCGGTCAATTCTTCGCACTGCAGCGCAAAGGGGGGCTGGGCAACGGCCCCATTGTGGGCTCTACTGTTTTTGTGTCAGCGCAGGACCCGGAGACGAGCGCGGCTTTCCCGGTCCCGGTCCTTCGCAAAGACAGCAACGGAACGAATGAGACGGCCGCAGCGTGTCCGTCGTTCGCGGGCACTGCCGCAAGGTCGCAAGACACAGCGGAGGAGACGCCCCATGACCCGACTTCGTCCAAGCCGCCGGAAGGTCCTTGCCGGCTCCCTTGCAGGCTCAGCCGTCGCGCTGGCCGCGCCCTTCGTGCGCACCGCGCATGCAGCCGGCTCGCTCAGTGTCGGCATGTGGGACCACTGGGTGCCGGGCGCCTCCCCCGCCATGGAGAAGCTCATCAAGGAGTGGGCCGAGAAGGAGAAGGTCGACGTCAAGGTCGATTTCATCACCAGCCAGGGCAATAAGCTGCTGCTGACGGTGGTCGCTGAGGCCCAGGCCAAGTCTGGACATGACATCATCTATCTGCCGAGCTGGCAGACCGCGCGCAATGCCGAGGTGCTTGAGCCCCTCGACGACGTTATGAACGATCTGATCAAGGCGAACGGCGATGTGTCGAACGTCGCCAAGTACCTTGCGCTGATCAAAGGCAAGTGGATGGCGATGCCGTCGACCTACGGCGCGCAGATGAAGGGTCCCTCGACGCGGATCGACCTTTTCAAGCAGCACGCCGGCATCGACGTGACCGCCCTATATCCGGCCGGCGCGCCGCCGAAGTCGGAAAGCTGGACCTACGACGCGTTTCTGAAGGCGGCGGAGGCGTGCCACAAGGCCGGCGTGCCAATCGGCATCGGACTCGGAACGACGGCGGACAGCGTCGATTCGATCGGCGCGATCTTCGCTTCGTTCGGCGCCACGCTCGTCGATCCGAACGAGAAGATTACGGTCAAGACGGATGCGGTGCGCCAGGCGCTCGACTACTGCAAGCGGCTGACAGCATTCCTGCCGCCGGACGCGCCGTCCTGGGATGACGCCTCGAACAACAAGCTGTTCGTTGCCGGCAAGACGGCGATGATCCTCAATCCGCCGTCGGCCTGGGCGGTGGCTGTCCGGGATGCGCCGCAGATCGCGGAGCAGACATGGCACCATTCGATGCCGACGGGCCCGAAGGGTCGGTACGCCTCGTTCCTGCAGCCGAACATCGGGATCTGGTCGTTCTCGAAGAACAAGAGCGCCGCAAAAAGCCTCTTGCGCCACCTCGGAACCCGCGCCTCGGCTGAGGCGATGGTCGTCGCCAGCAAGGGCTACGACATCCCGCCCTTCGCCAAGTTCAAGGACTTCAAGACCTGGGCCGAGATCGGCCCGCCGAAGGGCACGCTTTACCATTACCCGGATCCGCATGGCGACCAGATCCTCGCGGTGGCCGCGATGCCGAGCCCGCACCACATTGCCGAACGCATCTACGTGCAGGGCACGATGACCAAGATGGTCGTCCGCCATTTCCAGGGCGAGCCGATGGAGAAGACGCTCGCCTGGGCCGAGAGCGAGATCGAGGGCTTCATGCGCTGAGGCCTTGTGCTTCGACGGTCCCGGCGCGAAGATTTCCGGGACTGCCGAAGCCTCGGGGCCGCGGCCTTTCGGCGACGCCCCGGTCCCCGTTGAGAGTGACGAACAATTTCAGAGAGGTTTGCGGCGCAGGAAGCGCCTCATTTGGTGGATCACCTTCACGCCGCGGCTGTCACCAGGCCGCGGCTCAGAGCCCGTCAGAATGGCCAGAAGGGGTCCGCGCTCGCGTCCGATGGAGGAGGGACGACCCATGGCACTGAAGCACGCAAGCCGTCGTCA
>CAYWBX010000330.1:0-4761 GCA_964456015.1 uncultured Hyphomicrobiaceae bacterium
CAGGTCGACGAGATCGAGTTCCCGGATGGCAAGCGCATCATTCTCTTGTCCGAGGGGCGGCTGGTTAATCTGGGCAACGCCATGGGCCACCCCTCCTTCGTGATGAGCGCCTCATTCACGAACCAGACTCTGGCTCAGATCGAGTTGTTCACAAAGCCCGGTCAGTATCAGAAGAAGGTCTACACGCTGCCGAAGCACCTGGACGAGAAGGTGGCTTCGCTGCACCTCGAGAAGATCGGGGTGAAGCTGACGAAACTCTCCAAGCGGCAGGCGGAGTACATCTCGGTCCCGCAGCAGGGACCGTTCAAGCCGGACCACTACCGCTATTGAGGGGCTCCCGGCCGGGTCAAAGGGAGAGTGCGGCCGCGCCGGCATGCGACCGAGCGCGGACGCGGCTGCCGCTCCGGGATCGTGCCTCGATGTGCGCCGTTGTCGGCGGCAGGGTTTGAGCGCGAGCCCGCCCGGCGTCGCAACGTGGCGCGCGAGTGTTGCCGGCAGGTTTGAGTGTGTTCGGCAACTCTCCGGCAGGCTGATAGTAGTTCTGGTCAATCTGGCGGAAGCTCTTCATACTCCAAGCTGATTCGCAGTTTTTGGCGAGCCGTGCGGCAGCTCCTCCCACAATCCGTTCCGCGAGGCTGATGGAACCTTGCGGGCAGGGGACCCGTGACGGTGGCGCGGAGCCCCATGCAGTCAGCCGGCAACAGCACAGGATCTGGGACCGGACGCAGCGATCTGCTGCTCCTTCTGGCAGCCAGCCTCGCCTGCATCATCGTTCTCACCGTTGCCGTGGCCGACGCGGGCCCGTTCATCTTGGGCTCGCTCCAGGTTGCCCACATTCTGGCGCTGGCGGTGGTCGGCGGCGCCATCGCTGTGGGGCTGGTGTTGCTTTGGCGATCGACCGGGGCCGCGCGCCGGCTCTCGCGGCGGCGTCAGGAGGAGCTGGCCGACCTGCGTCGAAGCCTCGCCGCTGCCGAGGCCATCCTGAAGGCGGAGCCGCAGGTCCTGGTGCATTGGCAACAGGACGTGGGTGTGCGCATCGCCGTTCACACGCTTACGACGGTTCCCGGTCTGCCTGAGGATCCCCAGCAGCTGCTCCGCTTCGGCCAATGGCTGGAGGCAACCGGCGCCCGCGATCTCAAAGCCGGGCTCGACACGCTGTTTGCCGTCGGCAGGCCTTTTAATCTGCTCCTGCGAACGACGGCCGGCGGCCACGTGGAAGCCGATGGCCGGGTGTCCGGCGCGCGCGCCATCCTGCGCCTGCGCGACGTTGCCGGTTCGCGCCGGGATCTGGCCCGGATCATGGACCAGCATCGCCAGCTCGCGCGCGACATCACGCTGAGCCGCTCGCTTTTCAATGCTCTTCCGATGCCGGTCTGGATTCGGGGCGCCGATGGTCGCATCGAATGGGTGAACAAGGCTTACGTTGCGGCCGTTGAGGCGCAGGACGAGAACGAAGTGCGCGAGCGCCAGATCGAGCTGCTCGAGGCCCGCCAGCGTCGCGAGACTGAGCCCGTGCTCGCCCGCGGCGAGGTCTTCCGCAAGCGGATGGCGCTCAACATCGGCGGCGCAAGGAAACCGCACGAGGTCGTGATCATGCCGCTCGGCGATGCGAGCGCTGCGGCTGCGATCGACGTCACGGCCGAGGAAAGCGCGCAAGGCGAGCTCGACCGGCAGATCGAGAGCTACGACCGGACGCTCGATCGGGTCGCAACGGCCGTCGCGGTCTTCGACAGTGACCGGCGGCTGAAGTTCTTCAATGCGGCCTACCGCGAGCTCTGGCAGCTGGACCCCGACTGGCTGGCCACCGGCCCGACCGACGGCCAGATTCTGGACCGGCTGCGCGCCGCCTCGCGCCTCCCCGAAGTGGTGACCCGGCCCGACGTCAACCGTCCGGATGGCCGCGCCACCGAGGCCGTGAACTACCGCGAATGGAAAGCCCGTGTTCTCGGGCTCTCACGTCAGGATGGCGTGCATGAGGAAGGCTGGCACCTTCCCGACGGGCGCACGCTGCAGGTGACGATCGAGCCGCGCCCTGATGGCAGCACCACCCACCTCTTCGACGACGTCACCGAGCGGCTGGCGCTGGAGAGCCGGTTCAACGCAATGATCGACGTGCAGCGGGAGACGCTGGACCACCTCAAGGAAGGCGTCGCCGCGTTCGGCACCGACGGACGTCTGCGCCTCTTCAACTCGTCCTTCGAACGCATCTGGAAGCTCTCCGGCCGCCTCCTGAAGGAGAGCCCGCACATCGACGAGATCATCGCCCAGTGCCGCGTCCTCTATGACGATGCGCGGGGCTGGGCGGCGATCGCGCGCACGGTGACGCAGTTCTCCGACAAGCGCGAGCCGGTCGAGGGGCAGATGTCGCGCGCCGACCAGAGCGTGATCGACTATGCCGCGGTGCCGCTGCCCGATGGTGGCACGCTGGTGACGTTTGCCGACGTGACCGTGTCCAAGCGCTACGAGCGCGCCCTCATTGAGCGCAACGAGGCGCTCGTTGCCGCCGACCGGCTGAAAAGCCAGTTCATCAGCCATGTGTCCTATGAGCTGCGCACGCCGCTCACCAACATCATCGGTTTCACCGAGCTGCTCGAGAGCCCGCGGACCGGCGTGCTCAACGAGAAGCAGCGCGAGTATTTGAGCGACGTCTCGGCCTCCTCGAAAACGCTTCTCTCGATCATCGACAATATCCTCGACCTGGCGAACATGGATGCCGGCGCACTGGAGCTCAAGATGGCGCCGATCATGATTCGCCCGGTGGTCGAAGGCGCCGTGCTCGCCGTGCGCGAGCGCGCCAATCGCGCCCGGATCCGGATCGACGTGTCGATCGCGCCGGATGTGACGGTGTTTGTCGCCGATGATGCGCGCGTGCGTCAGATCCTCTATAATTTGTTATCAAATGCGATTGGATTCTCGAGCCCGGGCGGCAACATTGCGCTCTCGTGCTGGCGCGAGGCGTCGATGATTGCGTTCGCTGTCACGGATGCAGGGGTTGGGATCCCGAAAGAGCAGCAGCGGCTGGTGCTCGAACGGTTCGTGTCCCGCACGCAAGGCTCGAAGCATCGTGGTGCCGGTCTCGGCCTGTCCATCGTGAAGAGCCTTGTCGAACTGCATGGTGGCCAGATGACCCTCGAGTCAGAGCCGGGGAGGGGGACTACGGTCACCGTCCGCTTCCCCGAGTTCGGCAACAGGAGCGAGCCGCGCGCCAATGAGCCGCCAGCCGCCGGAGCAACGCGCTCGTGACCTCGCAATGGGTGGTGCGTGATGCCGACCTTGCCGTGCTCGGCCGCATTGCGGACCTCATCGCGCTCAAGCTGAGGCCCGGCGACCTTGTCTGCCTGAGCGGCGACCTCGGCGCCGGCAAGACCACGTTCGCCCGCTGTCTCATCCGCGCCCTTCTCGCCGATCGCGAGGCCGAGGTCCCGAGCCCTACCTTTTCCCTGGTGCAGACCTATGCGACGGCGCGGTTTCCGGTGGCGCATTTCGATTTCTACCGGCTGCGGGGAGCGGACGATCTTCGCGAGGTCGGCTTTGAGGAGGCGCTGGCGACGGGCGTGGTGATCGCGGAGTGGCCGGAACGCGTCGCCGACGCCCTGCCGAGCGACCGGATTGAGGTCCGCCTCGAGCCCGGCTCGACAGAGGTGCTGCGGCGTGTCACCGTCACCGCGATCGGCCCGGCGGCGGAGCGGCTTGCCAGGGCGCAGCGGATTGACGAGTTTCTGGCCGCGCGGATTGGTCCGGTTCCAGGCCTTGCTGCCATCGACTACCTGCAGGGCGATGCCTCGCATCGCGCCTACGCGCGCGTGCATGTCGGCGAGGCCACGCAGATCCTGATGGACGCACCGCGGATGCCCGACGGCCCGGCGGTTCGCAACGGCCTGCCCTACAGCCGCATCGCCGCTCTAGCCGAGGACGTACGGCCGTTCGTGGCCATTGGTCACGCGCTCGCCAAAGTGGGCCTTTCCGTGCCGGCCATTTTCGCAGCCGACCTCGATGCCGGACTTCTGCTCCTCGAGGATCTCGGCGATCTGACCTTCGGGCGGGCGGTGGCGGCCGGACTGCCGCAGGCGACCTTGTGGCTCGCAGCCGTGGATGTGCTGGCGGCGCTGCGAACCAATCCGCCACCACGCGACCTGCCGCTGCCGGACGGCACCACCTACCGGTTGCCGCGTTTCGATCGGGCGGCGCTTGAGATCGAGCTCGAGCTGATCCTCGACTGGTATTGGCCGGCAGCCAAGGGATCGGCGGCGCCCGCCGACGTGCGCGCGGAGTTCGCGGCCCTCTGGTCTCCGCTGCTTGACCGGATGCTGGCGGCGCCGCCTGGCGTCTTCCTGCGCGATTTCCACTCGCCCAACCTGTTCTGGCTGCCCGAGCGCAGCGGCACGCGCCGTGTCGGCGTCATCGATTTTCAGGACGCGCTGGCCGAGCACTGGGCCTACGATCTCGCCTCGCTGCTCCAGGATGCGCGCCTCGATGTGCCGCCCGAGCTCGAGGCGGAAGGACTCGCGAGATACATGACGGCTGTCTCGGCTCGGGAGCCTGCGTTCGACCGGGATGCCTTTCTCGACGCCTACCGGGTCTTCGGTCTGCAACGCAACACCCGCCTCGTCGGTCTCTGGGTCCGGCTGCTGCGGCGCGATGGCAAGCCGGGCTATCTGCAGCACATGGCCCGCACGTGGGACTATATCGCACGCAACCTGCGGCACCCCCCGTTGGGTGCGCTCCGCGATTGGTACGATCGGCATTTCCCCGAAGCTGTGC
>CAYWBX010000331.1:0-4757 GCA_964456015.1 uncultured Hyphomicrobiaceae bacterium
GGGCTCGATGCCCGACTATGGCCGGCTCGCCAACCGCAGCCTCGAGGAGATGGAAGCGGGCGCCCGCGTCGATGTCGCCCCATACAAGAAGGGACCGATGGACTTCGTGCTCTGGAAGCCGTCGACGAGCGGACAACCGGCCTGGCCGAGCCCTTGCGGAATCAAGACCCCCGGCCGGCCCGGCTGGCACATTGAATGCTCCGCCATGGCCGACAGATGCCTCTGGGAGGAGCCGCGGCTCAAGGGGCTGCTTTCGCAAGCCGGGCTCAAGCACCCGCACGTCTTCGACATCCACGGCGGCGGCATCGACCTCGTCTTCCCGCATCACGAGAACGAGATCGCGCAATCGCGCTGCGCGCACGATACGCCGGTGATGGCGAACGTGTGGATGCACAACGGCTTCCTGCAGGTCGAAGGCGAGAAGATGTCGAAGTCTCTCGGCAATTTCGTGACGATCCGGGACCTTCTGGAAAGCAAGGCTTTTGGTTCGCAGCGGTGGCACGGGCTCACACTCAGACTGGCGATGCTGATGACGCATTATCGCCAGCCGATCGACTGGACTGTGGAGAGGCTCCTTCAGGCCCGATCCAACATTCACGACTGGAACCTGCTGTGCGTGGGAACTCCCGCGGGAGGAGAGCCGCCAGCTTCATTCCTGGCGCACCTAGCCGACGATCTCAACACACCTGCCGCGATCGGTGAGTTGCACCAAATGGCGAAAGCCGCCAGTCGGGCCAAATCCGGACCCGCTTGGCAGACAGCAGTCCTGGAGCTTCGCAGTTCGCTCGCATTGCTGGGGCTGTTGCACGATGGAAATGCCATCGACTTACTCGCACAGGACATCGACCTGGCGCTTGAGCCCAAGGTCGAAGCCCTGATCGCCGCCCGCAACGAAGCGCGCAAGCGGAAGGACTTCAAGGAGGCGGACCGCATCCGCGACGAGCTCGCCGCCATGGGCATCCAGCTCAAGGACTCCCGCAACAAGGACACCGGCGAGATCGAGACGACGTGGGAGGTCAAGCGATGAGCGTCTTCGCCTTCCAGCGCGCCATGCCCGTGCTTGAGACGGCGGACATGGGCGTGAGCCTCGCATTCTACAAGGAGAAGCTCGGCTTCAGTGCCTCGACGTGGGGCGAGCCGCCGTCCTTCGCGATCGTGCAGCGGGGAACGGCGACGATCGCCCTCGCACTCGTCGCAACGGACGAAGTGGCCGTGACCCGGCAGACGTGGGCGGCCTACGTCTACGTCGCCGACGTCGATCACCTCTACGCCGAGTTCTTGCGCCACGGTGTCTCGGTCGCGGAGCCGCCCGTGACCCGGCCCTACAATTGCCGGGAGATCGTGGTCGACGACCCCGACGGCCACATCATTGCCTTCGGTCAGGTGCTCTCACCCGACCCTCTCGGCCCGGGGCTCTCCGCCGGCGTCGGACGTGACGCGGCCGCGCCGCGTCACGCGCGGACCGGGCCGGACGATGGCCCCTGGACGGGCGGCTGCCAGTGCGGCGCCATTCGCTTCCGTGCCGAGAAGCTCGGCCGCCCCTCGCTCTGTCACTGCCGCATGTGCCAGAAGGCGTTCGGCTCTATCGGCGGGCTGCTGGTCACCGTGCCGGTCCTTTCCTGGACGCGCGGGCGGCCAAGCCGCTTCCAGTCCTCGAACAAGGTGCGCCGCGGCTTTTGCGAGGCCTGCGGCACCCCGCTCACTTTCGAGTACGACGGCAAGATCGACGTCGCCATCGCAAGCTTCGACCGCGCCGGCGAGATCGCGCCCGTCATCCAGATGGCGCGGAGCGAGCGCCTGCCCTTCGTCGACTCGATCGCGCTGATCCCCGTGCGATCCGACGAGGCGCAATGGCGCACGACCTGGGTCGACGCCATCGAGAGCTATCAGCACCCCGATCACGACACGGATCGCTGGCCCCCGGAGGAGGATCGCCCATGAAGGCGCCGGAAACCCCGTTCCCGAAGCACTGGCTCGCCTACATCGTGCTCAAACTCGCGATCCTGGGCGCGGCGCTGGCGCTCGGCCTCATGTTCTATGGCTACTGGTGAGACAGATGCAGAAAGCCATCCGCGAGCGCCTTTACCTCTTCGACACGACGTTGCGCGACGGTGCGCAGACGCAGGGCGTCGACTTCTCGGTCGGCGACAAACGGCGGATCGCTGCGATTCTCGACGACCTCGGCGTCGACTACATCGAGGGCGGCTACCCGGGCGCCAACGACACGGACACGGCCTTCTTCGCCGATCCACCCCGCCTCACCTGCGCGCGGCTCACGGCCTTCGGCATGACGAAACGTGCCGGTCGTTCGACGGCCAACGATCCGGGTTTTCAGGCGGTGGTGCAGTCCTCCGCCCACTCCGTCTGCCTCGTCGCCAAGGCCTGGGACTATCATGTGCGCGTCGCGCTCGGCATCAGCAACGACGAGAACATCGCGGGCGTGGCCGAGAGCGTCGCTGCGATCCGTGCCGCCGGTAAGGAGGCGATGATCGACTGCGAGCACTTCTTCGACGGCTACAAGGCGAACAGTGAGCACGCCCTCGCGGTGGCGCGGACCGCCTACGAGGCGGGTGCGCGCTGGGTCGTGCTCTGCGACACCAACGGCGGCACGCTGCCCAACGAGATCGAGTCGATCGTCTCGGAAGTCACGAAGGTCGTCCCCGGCAGCCATCTTGGCATCCACACGCACAACGACACCGAGCAGGCGGTGGCCAACACGCTCGCCGCGGTGCGCGCCGGCGCCCGCCAGATCCAGGGCACCCTCAACGGCCTTGGCGAGCGCTGCGGCAACGCCAACCTGACGAGCCTCATCCCGACACTGCTCTTAAAGCCAGAGTTCGCCGACCGGTTCGAAACCGGGGTTTCGCGCGAGGCGCTGAAGAAGCTCACGCAGATCAGCCGACTCATCGACGAAATCCTCAACCGGGCGCCAAGCCGGCAGGCTCCCTACGTTGGCGAGAGCGCGTTCGCGACCAAAGCCGGCATCCACGCCTCCGCCATCCAGAAGGAGCCCGAGACCTATGAGCATGTCCGGCCAGAGTCGGTCGGCAACCAGCGCCGCGTGCTCGTCTCCAATCAGGCCGGCAAATCCAACATTCTGGCGGAGCTCGAGCGGCTCGGCATCGCCACCACCAAGAGCGACGAGCGAATCCAGCGGCTCCTCGAGGAGGTGAAAGCGCGCGAGGCCATGGGCTACGCCTACGAGGGGGCGGACGCCTCGTTCGCATTGCTGGCGCGCCGGCTGCTCGGCAGCGTGCCGGAGTATTTCACGGTCGACAGCTTCCGTGTCATCGTCGAGAAGCGGCACAACGCGCTCGGCAGGCTCATCACCGTCTCGGAGGCCTCGGTGCGCGTGTTCGTGTCCGGCGAGGCGGAGCCGATCTGGTCGGTGGCGGAAGGCAACGGGCCGGTCAACGCTCTCGATCTTGCGCTGCGCAAGGATCTCGGCCGCTATCAGAGCTTCATTCGCGACGTCGAGCTCGTCGACTACAAGGTGCGCATCCTGACGGGCGGCACCGAGGCGGTGACGCGCGTTCTGGTCGAGAGCCGCGACAAGGCGACCGGCGAGCGCTGGTCGACGGTCGGGGTCTCGCCGAACATCGTCGATGCGAGCTTCGAAGCGCTCGTCGACAGCATCACCTATAAGCTGGTCACGGGTGGCGCCCTGGCGGCGGCCGCATGAGGCGGACACGCGACGAAGCCGGCAGCTGGCACCGGCGACCATCACCTCGCGACGGCACCGAGCGCTGCGTCGCCGCCGCGCCTGCTCGACACTTCGATGTCCGTAAGCATCCAGGTTAGACCGCGCAGCTCCATCGCCGCGCGCCAGCGCCGGTTGCCGGCATAACGGTCCAGCAGCACGACCTCGAGGCGCCTCGGCGACGTGAAGGCGACGCGTTCGATACGCCGCAGCAACGCAAGGCCGCGATCGACGGATGTGCCCGCAAGCCACGTGCCCGCGAGCGGCCCGGCCGGCTCCGCGAGCAGGGCCGGCCGCACCTTGTCCCGCCACGTCTGACGCCAGGACCAGATCTGCACGGCGCCCTCCGGGGTCACGTAACGGTCGATGATTGTGTCGGAGAAGAAGGGCAGGGCGGCAGATTTGATGCGCTGCCACAACCCCGGCGCCGGCAATCCGGCAGCCTCCGAATACTCTTTGAAAACCTGCTTCGTCTCGTTCTGGGAGCGCTTGAGCGACGCCCTCAGCGACGCCCAATCGACCCGCTGCGCCAGCAAGGCGGAATCGCCGGCCTCGAGCGCCGCGCGAATTTGCCATGCCGCACGGATGCCGGACGCGGGATAGGCGACGCCGGCGAGCGCGCACACGATAAGAATGGCAATGACGCGGCGCATCGGAGTTGTGCAGTCCACTTCCTGCGAGCGAGCCACAAGGCCAGCGATAGCGTGAAATTGCGGCCTGCCGCCGTCGGGAACCCTCACATAGAGAAGAAAGAGAATTGCATCAATCGCAAGTGTGCGATTGCTCGAAGCTCAGGCGTTCGACCAGCAGACGCACCATGCGAAGCTCTGCAAGACAGCCGAGAAGGCCGAGAGAACCAAGACGCATCAACCAGTTGACGACAGCCGTCCGGACGAAGTCGGACGTCGCGACATCGAGTCTGAGCACGTGGCCATCGATGGATGTGGCCGCCGCCAGGAGCCGCAGCATGCCGATGCGATACCAAGCTCCGGCGGCTGCCATCGCAAGCCCCGCAATTAGTCCCACGCCCGCCAGCAGTGCGACCTCGCTTGCCGAG
>CAYWBX010000332.1:0-262 GCA_964456015.1 uncultured Hyphomicrobiaceae bacterium
GACTCACAACGGCACGCATGTCGATGCGCCCTACCACTACGCGACGACCATGGACCGCGGAAAGCCCGCCATGCGCATCGACGAGGTCCCGCTCGAATGGTTCATGCAGCCGGGCGTGAAGCTCGACTTCCGGCACTTCCCGAACGGCTACGTGGTGACCGCCGCCGACATCGAGGCCGAGCTCCGGCGCATCGGGCACACGCTGAAACCGCTCGAGATCGTCCTCGTCAACACGGCGGCGGGCAAACGCTACGGAGAACCG